>DATIDZ010000324.1:0-8092 GCA_035456045.1 Caldimonas sp. | reverse complement strand
AGACCGAACGCGACGCTGACGAGGTCGAACGAACCCGTCGCGAACGGCAGCGACTCGGCGTCGCAGAGCAGCGCCGGGACGACGACACCTTCGTCGAGCAGCCGGTCGCGCCCCTGGCGCAGCATCGCTTCGTTGATGTCGCTGTGGACGACCAGCCCGCGCGAGCCGACGAGCCCGGCGAAGGCACGCGCCAGGTCGCCGGTGCCGGCGGCGACGTCGAGGACGAAGTCGCCCGGCCGCACGTGCGCGACGCCGACCGCGTAGGCCTTCCAGAACCGATGCAGCCCGAGCGACATCAGGTCGTTCATGACGTCGTACTTCGGCGCCACCGAATCGAAGACGCCGCGCACCCGCTCGGCCTTGGCCTTTTCCTCGACGGTGCTGAAGCCGAAGTGGGTGTCGCTCATGGCACGAGAGCCGAGGGTCAGTGGGAGTGGCTGCCGCACGACGGCGCAGCAGCGGCTCCGGCCATCGGCGCGTCGCGGTCGACGCCTTCCTTGGCGAGCCGCTCCTCGTACTTCTGCCACAGCTCGCCCTGCTGCGAGCCGAGGAAGTAGAGGTAGTCCCACGAAAAGATGCCGGTGTCGTGCCCGTCGGAGAAGCGTGGCAGCACCGCGTAGTTGCCGATCGGCTCGAGCGCGGTGACCTCGACCTCGCGCTTGCCCGTCTGCAGGATCTCCTGGCCCGGCCCGTGGCCCTGCACTTCGGCCGACGGCGAATAGATGCGCATGAGCTCGAAGGGAATCCTGAAGCTCGCGCCGTCGTCGAAGCCGACCTCGAGGACGCGCGTCCGCTGGTGAACGGTGATCGACGTCGGGCGGTGCGGCGTGGCGGCAGCGTTCATGGGCGGGGGAAGTGTAGAGCCCCTCCCTCGTGGAGGCAGGGGCTGGGGAGCAAGCAACCCTGCCCCGCTCGCGGGTGTTGGGAGGAGCGGCGAACGCCGCTCATACCAGCACCCGTTCGATGCCGCCGTCGTTGGCGCGCTCGACATATTCCGGCATCCAGTCCTCGCCGAGGATGCGGTTGGCCATCTCGACGACGATGTAGTCGGCCTCGAGCAGGCCGTTGACGAGGTCGCCCTTGTAGCGCTGCAGCCCTTGCAGGCAGCTCGGGCACGACGTCAGGATCTTCAGGTTGTCCTTGACGGCGGCCGGCTCGGCCGGGGCGGCGGCGCTCGCCGCCATCATCGAGCGCAGCGCGGCCTCGTCCTTGCGCAGCTCCTCTTCCTTGCGGAAGCGCACCTGCGTCGCGATGTCGGGGCGGCTGATGCCGAAGGTGCCGCTCTCGCCGCAGCAGCGATCGCTCTTCCTGACGTTCTCGCCGACCAGCGCCTTGACCGTCGTCATCGGCTCGCGCAGCTTCATCGGGCTGTGGCACGGGTCGTGGAACAGATAGCCGGGCGCGCCACCGTCGACGCCGCCCGGGCCGCCGAGGGTGATGCCCTTCTCGAGCAGGTACTCGTGGATGTCGATGATCCGGCAGCCGGGGAAGATCTTGTCGAACTCGTAGCCCTGGAGCTGGTCGTAGCACGTGCCGCAGCTCACCACGACGGTCTTGATGTCGAGGTAGTTGAGCGTGTTGGCGACGCGGTGGAACAGCACCCGGTTGTCGGTGATGATCTTCTCGGCCTTGTCGAAGTCGCCCGTTCCGCGCTGCGGGTAGCCGCAGCACAGGTACCCGGGCGGCAGCACCGTCTGCACGCCGGCGTGCCAGAGCATCGCCTGCGTCGCCAGCCCCACCTGCGAGAACAGCCGCTCGGAGCCGCAGCCCGGGAAATAGAAGACGGCCTCGCTGTCCGCGTTGGTCGACTTCGGGTTGCGGATGATCGGCACGTACTCCTTGTCCTCGATGTCGAGGAGCGCGCGTGCGGTCCGGGTCGGCAGGCCGCCCGGCATCTTCTTGTTGACGAAGTGGATCACCTGCTCCTTGAGCGGCGCCCGGCCGTCGGTCGACGGCGGCTTCGCGGTCTGCGCGTTGGCCAGGCCGCGCAGCAGGTTGTTGGCGGCGCGCTGCGCCTTGAAGCCGATGTCGACCATCGCCGTGCGCATGACCTTGATCGTCTCCGGGCTGGTCGCGTTGAGGAAGAGCATCGCCGCCTTGCTCGCCGGCCGGAAGCTGCGTTGCCCCATCTTGCGCAGCAGATTCCTCATGTTCATCGAGACGTTGCCGAAGTCGATGTCGACGGGGCACGGCGACAGGCACTTGTGGCAGACCGTGCAGTGGTCGGCGACGTCCTCGAACTCCTCCCAGTGCCGGATCGAGACGCCGCGTCGCGTCTGCTCCTCGTACAGGAACGCCTCGACCAGCAGTGACGTCGCCAGGATCTTGTTGCGCGGGCTGTACAGGAGGTTGGCGCGCGGCACGTGCGTCGTGCACGGCGGCTTGCACTTGCCGCAGCGCAGGCAGTCCTTGATCGACGTCGCGATCTCGCCGATGTCGCTCTGCTGCATGATCAGCGACTCGTGGCCCATCAGGCCGAAGCTCGGCGTGTACGCGTTGGTGAGGTCGGCCTTCAGCACGCCGCTGCCGAACGACGCGTCGCGCAGGAGCTTGCCCTGGTTGAAGCGGCCCTCGGGGTCGACGCGCCGCTTGTAGTCGGTGAAGGCGGCGATCTCGTCGTCGCTCAGGAACTCGAGCTTGGTGATGCCGATGCCGTGCTCGCCCGAGATCACGCCGTCGAGGTTCCTCGCCAGCTTCATGATCCGCGCCACCGCCGCGTGGGCGGTCTGCAGCATCTCGTAGTTGTCGCTGTTGACGGGGATGTTGGTGTGCACGTTGCCGTCGCCGGCGTGCATGTGCAGCGCCACCCAGACGCGGCCGCGCAGCACCTCGGCGTGGATCTTGTCGCACTCGTCGAGGATCGGCTTGAGCGCCGTGCCGGCGAAGATCGATTCGAACGGCTTCCTGATCTGCGCCTTCCACGACGCGCGCCAGGTGTGGTCCTGGAGCAGCGCGAAGGCGGTCCTGCCGTCGTCGCGATGGGCCGCCGTCGCCAGCGCGTCGCCGCCGTGATGCGACGCCGGCCGATCGAGGTTGTTCAGCCAGCCGCGCCACTGCGCGCCGACGTCGCGCAGCAGCGCGAGCGCCTGCTGGACGCGGTCCTCGAGCAGCTCGGCGGTCGCGATCTCGCTCGCGTCGTCGCCTTTCCAGAGCGGCAGGTTGCCGCTCGTGAACAGCGCCTCGAGCCGATCGACGAGGGCCAGCTTGTTGGCCAGGCTCAGCTCGATGTTGATCCGCTCGATGCCTTCGGTGTACTCGCCCATCCGCGGCAGCGGGATGACGACGTCCTCGTTGATCTTGAACGCGTTGGTGTGCTTGCTGATCGCGGCGGTGCGCTTGCGGTCGAGCCAGAACTTCTTGCGCGCCTCCGCGCTGACGGCGACGAAGCCTTCGCCGGCGCGCGCGTTGGCGATGCGAACCACTTCGCTCGCCGCGCGTGCGACGGCGTCGGGGTCGTCGCCGACGATGTCGCCGAACAAGGCCATCTTCGGCAGGCCGCCGCGCTTGCTCTTGGTCGCGTAGCCGACCGCCTTGAGGTAGCGGTCGTCGAGGTGCTCGAGGCCGGCGAGCAGGACGCGCTGGCCCGCCGCCGACTTCTGCGCGAGATCGAACAGGTAGTCGCGGATCTCGACGATCGACGGCACCGCGTCCTTGGCGTTGCCGAAGAACTCGAGGCAGACGGTGCGCACGTGGGCCGGCATCTTGTGGACGACCCAGCGCGCCGACGTGATCAGCCCGTCGCAGCCTTCCTTCTGGATGCCGGGAACGCCGGCGAGGAACTTGTCGGTGACGTCCTTGCCGAGGCCTTCCTTGCGGAATACCGCACCGGCCATGGCGAGCCGCTCGGTGCGCTCGAGCTTCTTGCCGCTGGCATCGAAGTACTTGAGCTCGAAGCTGACCTCTGGCGCGTCGTGGATCTTGCCGAGGTTGTGATCGAGGCGCGTCACCTCGAGCCACTTCGCGTCGGGTGTGACCATCCGCCACGAGGCGAGGTTGTCGAGCGCCGTTCCCCACAGCACGGCCTTCTTGCCGCCGGCGTTCATCGCGATGTTGCCGCCGATGCACGACGCTTCCGCCGACGTCGGGTCGACCGCGAACACGTGGCCGGCGCGCTCGGCCGCCTCGGCGACGCGCTGGGTGACGACGCCCGCCTCGGTCCACACCGTCGCGACCTCGCCTTCGACGCCGGGCAGCGCGACGCGCTCGACCTCGCTCATCGCCTCGAGCTTCTCGGTGTTGATGACGGCGCTCGACCACGTGAGCGGCACGGCGCCGCCCGTGTAGCCGGTGCCGCCGCCGCGCGGGATGATCGTCAGGCCGAGCTCGATGCAGCCGGCGACGAGGCCCGCCATCTCGGTCTCGCTGTCGGGCGTGAGGACGACGAACGGGTACTCGACGCGCCAGTCGGTCGCGTCGGTGACGTGCGAGACGCGCGAGAAGCCGTCGAACTTGATGTTGTCCTTGGCGGTGACGCGCGAGAGGACGCGGACGGTGCGCTTGCGCAGGTCCCACACGGCGCGGAACTGCGCGGCGAAGGCCTCGACGGCGTTGCGCGAGAGCTCGAGCAGCTCGCCGACGACCGCGTCGCGCCCGGCGTCGGCCGACGGCGTGCGGCGCTTCTCGACCTCGCCGAGGCGGTGATGCAGCGCGTCGATGAGCTGCGCGCGCCGGCGCGGGTTGTCGAGCAGGTCGTCCTGCAGGTAGGGATTCCTCTGGACGACCCAGATGTCGCCGAGCACCTCGTAGAGCATGCGCGCGGATCGGCCGGTGCGGCGCTCGCTGCGCAGCAGGCCGAGCACCTCCCAGGCGCGCGGGCCGAGCAGGCGGATGACGATCTCGCGGTCGGAGAACGACGTGTAGTTGTACGGAATCTCGCGCAGGCGCGGCGCGGCGCCGGCTGCTTCTGCTTCGGCGCTGATCCGGTCGATCGGCAGCGGGGCGTTCATGGAGGCACGGCGCTGTTCGCGACCGCGGTGAGAGGGGCGAGGCATCCTACCGCAGCGCAGCAAATCGCCGCGCTCGCGGCGCGCCGCGGCCCCGGAGCGCGGCGGGTATTCCCGCTTGCCGGCTCGCGCCCTCGCGCGGGATAAACGCGGCTGTCATCTCGGGCCCGGACAATCGCGCGGTCTCGAACCGGCCGTCCGGCCCCTTTCTCACGGAGTCGTCATGAAGTTGAAGTCGCTCGTCTCGTGCTCGCTGGTCGCGCTCGCCGCGTTCTCCGCGCCGGCGCACGCCCAGGTCGAAATCCAATGGTGGCACGCCATGGGCGGCGCCCTCGGCGAGTGGGTCAACGACCTCGCCAAGGGCTTCAACGAGAGCCAGAAGCAGTACAAGGTGACTCCCACCTTCAAGGGCAGCTACCCCGAGACGCTGACCGCCGGCATCGCCGCGTTCCGCGCCGGCAACCAGCCCGACATCCTGCAGGTGTTCGAGGTCGGCACGGCGACCATGATGGCGAGCAAGGGCGCGATCGTCCCGGTCGGCAAGGTCATGAAGGACTCGGGCCTGAAGTTCGATCCGGCCGCCTACGTGCCGGCCGTCGCCGGCTACTACACGGCGCCGAACGGCCAGATGCTGAGCATGCCGTTCAACAGCTCGACGACGATCTTTTATTACAACAAGGACGCGTTCAAGGCCGCCGGCCTCGACCCGAACAAGCCGCCGGTCACGTGGGCCGAGGTCGCGCTCGCCGCCGCCAAGCTCAAGGCCGCGGGCCAGAAGTGCCCGTTTACGACGAGCTGGATCAGCTGGACGCAGCTCGAGAGCTTCTCGGCGTGGCACAACGTCGAGTTCGCGACCAAAGGCAACGGCATGAACGGCAGCGACGCCAAGCTGACGTTCAACACGCCGCTTCACGTCCGCCACATCCAGGACCTGGAGAACATGGCCAAGCAGGGCCTATTCGTCTACAAGGGCCGCGACAACAAGGCCGACGTCACCTTCCCGTCGGGCGAGTGCGCCATGATCACCGCCTCGGCCGGCCTGCTCGGCGCGATCAAGAAGAACGCCAAGTTCGACTTCGGCGTCGCTCCCCTGCCCTACTACCAGGACGTCGCCGGCGCGCCGCAGAACACGGTCATCGGCGGCGCGAGCCTCTGGGTCATGGCCGGCAAGCCGGCCGACCACTACAAGGGCGTGGCCTCGTTCTTCAACTACCTGTCGAGCCCGGAGGTGCAGTCGGCGAGCCACAAGCGGACCGGCTACCTGCCGATCACGACCGCCGCGTTCAAGCTCACCGAGCAAAGCGGCTTCTACAAGGAGAACCCGGGCGCCGACGTTGCGGTGAACCAGATGATCCGCAAGACGACCGACAAGTCGCGCGGCATCCGGCTCGGCAACTTCCTGCAGATCCGCACCATCATCGACGAGGAACTCGAGCAGGTGTGGGCCGGCAAGAAGAGCTCCAAGGACGCGCTCGACGAGGCGGTCAAGCGCGGCAACGAGCAGCTGGAGCGCTTCCAGGCTGCGAACAAGTCCTGACGGACTTGCGTCGTGGCGGCTGAAAAGCGGGTCGTCTTCCGCTCCGCGTGGCTGCCCTGGGTCCTGATCGGGCCGCAGGCGGCGGTGATCCTCGTCTTCTTCTTCTGGCCGGCGGTGGAGACGGTGCTGCAGTCGATGCAGCGCCAGGACGCGTTCGGCACCAGCACCGAGTGGGTCGGCCTCGCGAACTTCGCGCAGCTCTTTGCCGACCCGAGCTACCTGGCGTCGTTCAAGACGACGGCGATCTTCTCGGTGCTCGTCGCCGCGGTCGGCATCGTCGTCTCGCTGGTGCTCGCGGTCTTCGCCGACCGCGTGATCCGCGCCGCCGTCGTCTACAAGACCCTGCTGATCTGGCCCTATGCGGTGGCGCCCGCCGTCGCCGGCGTGCTCTGGCTGTTCATGTTCGCGCCGAGCGTGGGCGTCGTCTCCTATGCCCTGCGCCGGGCCGGCATCGAATGGAACGCGCTCCTCGATTCGGGCCAGGCGATGGCGCTGATCGTCATGGCCGCGGTCTGGAACCAGATCTCGTACAACTTCCTCTTCTTCCTCGCCGGGCTGCAGTCGATCCCGAAATCGCTGATCGAGGCGGCCGCGATCGACGGCGCCGGGCCGTGGCGACGCTTCTGGACGATCGTCTTTCCGCTGCTCTCGCCCACCGGGTTCTTCCTGCTCGTGATCAACATCATCTACGCGTTCTTCGGCACCTTCGGCATCATCGACGCGGCGACCGAAGGCGGCCCGGGCAAGGAGACGGCGGTCCTCGTCTACAAGCTCTACTACGACGGCTTCAAGGCGCTCGACCTAGGCGGCTCGGCGGCGCAGTCGGTCGTGCTGATGGCGATCGTGATGACGCTCACCTTCGTCCAGTTCCGCTTCATCGAGAACAAGGTCAACTACTAGAAGATGGTCGAGCGCCGCCCCCTTCTCGATGTCCTGTCGCACGGCGTGCTGCTCGTCGGCGTGCTCGTCGTGGCGTTCCCGGTCTACCTGACCTTCGTCGCCTCCACGCACACGGCGCAGGAGATCATCCAGGCGCCGATGCCGCTGTTGCCCGGCGACCAGTTCCTGCACAACTACGCCGCCGCGCTCACCGGCAGCGAGCACGGCCCGGGCTCGGCCGCGCCGGTGGGCCGCATGATGTGGGTGAGCCTCGTCTCGGCGCTGGTCATCGCCATCGGCAAGATCGCCATCTCGCTGCTATCGGCGTTCGCGATCGTCTACTTCCGCTTCCCGTTCAAGCAGCTCGTCTTCTGGATGATCTTCATGACGCTGATGATGCCGGTCGAGGTGCGGATCTTTCCGACCTACCAGGTCATCTCCGACCTCGGCATGCTCAACAGCTACGCCGGCCTGACGATCCCGCTGATCGCCTCGGCGACGGCGACGTTCCTGTTCCGCCAGTTCTTCATGACCGTCCCCGACGAGCTCGTCGAGGCGGCGCGCGTTGACGGCGCCGGGCCGATGCGATTCTTCAAGGACGTCCTGGTGCCGCTCTCGGCGACCTCGATCGCCGCGCTCTTCGTCATCCAGTTCATCTACGGCTGGAACCAGTACCTCTGGCCGCTGCTTGTCACGACGAACGAGGACATGTACCCCGTCGTCATCGGCATCA
>DATIDZ010000323.1:0-6801 GCA_035456045.1 Caldimonas sp. | reverse complement strand
CCTGGACGAGCGCGACCATGCGCGTGCGCAGCTGCTCGCGCAGCTCCTGCGAGCCGATCTTCTGCGAGATGCCGACGTGCTGGTCCTGCGGCAGGAAGACGAGCAGGCGGCCGGCGATCGAGATCTGCGTCGACAGCCGCGCGCCCTTGGTGCCGATCGGGTCCTTGATCACCTGCACGGTGAGCGTCTGGCCCTCGAAGATGATCCGCTCGATCGGCGGCGGCGGCACGGCGCCGGGCGCGTGGTCGCCGCGCGAGGTGCCGCCGTTGACGTGGACGTCGGCGATGTGCAGGAACGCGGCGCGCTCGAGGCCGATGTCGACGAACGCCGACTGCATGCCCGGCAGGACGCGCGCGACCTTGCCGATGTAGATGTTGCCGACCCGGCCGCGCTCGAGCGTTCGCTCGATGTGCAGCTCCTGGACCGCGCCGTTCTCGACGATGGCGACGCGCGTTTCCTGCGGCGCCCAGTTGATCAGGATGTCTTGCATCGTGCGGTCGAAGGTCCGGAATCAGGGCCGGACAGCGACGCCCGCCCACTCGAGCAGCGCGGCCGTCTCGTGTAGCGGCAATCCCATGATACCGGTGTAGCTGCCGTCGATCTTCTCGACCCAGGCCGCGGCGCCGCTCTGGATCGCATAGGCGCCGGCCTTGCCGAAAGGCTCGCCGCTGGCGACATAGCGCTCGATGCGGCCGGGCGCGAGCGTCGCGAAGCGAACGCGCGAGACGCTCACCGCGAGCCGGCTGCGGCCGCGCGCGGACACCGCGACGGCGCTGACGACGCGATGGCTGCGGCCGGACAGCAGCGAGAGCATGCCCACGGCGTCGGCGGCGTCGACGGGCTTGCCCAGGATGCGACTGCCTAGCGCGACCGTCGTGTCGGCGCACAGGATCGGCGCCGGCGCGAGACCGCGCGCGCGCAGGCGCCGCCCTGCAGCGCGCAGCTTGGCGCGCGTCACCCGCTCGACGTAGGCGTCGGGCGACTCGCCGCGGCGCGTCGCTTCCAGCGCCTCGACGTCTTCGTCGGCATCGGCGAGCAGCAGCTCGTGACGGACGCCGATCTGGCCGAGGAGCTCGCGACGGCGCGGGCTCTGCGACGCGAGGTAGACGAAGCCCGGTTCGCGCTGGCGGCTCGCGTCGTCGCTCATTCGCGGTGATACGGGTGGTGGGCGTTGATCGACCAGGCGCGGTAGATCGCCTCGGCGACGAGCGCGCGCACGAAGGCATGCGGCAAGGTCAGGTCCGACAGGCGGAGCGTCTCGTCGCAGCCGGCCTTGAAGGCCGGATCGAGGCCGTCGGGCCCGCCGGCGACGAGCGCCGCGTCGCGCCCTTCGCCCTGCCAGGCGAGCAGCCGCGCTGCGAGCTGGACCGACGTGACGCGGTCGCCGTGCTCGTCGAGCGCGATCCGGCGTGCGCCGCGTGGCAGCGCCGCCTCGATGCGCGTCGCCTCGGCCGCCATGAGCTGCGCGGCCGTCTTGCCGCCGCGCGTTTCGGCCTTGACCGGCTTGAGCTCGAGGCGCAGCTCAGGCGGCAGGCGCTTGGCGTAGTCGGCGAAGACCTCGTCGGCCCACGCCGGGACGCGCGTGCCGACGGCGACGACGACGAGCTTCACCGCGTGCGCCCGCGGCGCGCGCTCGATCGACGCGACGCTCGCAGCGCGGCGCTCAGCGCTTCGCGCTCGTCTTCTTGGCGGCCGGGCGGCGCGACGCGGCCGGCCGCGCCGAAGACGCTGCGTGCTTGGCCGCCGACTTGACGCCGACCGTGCGGACGACATGGCGCGCCGGCGCCGCCTTGCGTGCGCCCGGCCGTGCCGGCACCGACGAGGGCGCGCGCGACGCGGACGCCGATCCGGCGCGGCCGGGCGACGACGGCTTCGGTCGCAACGACGCTGCAGGTGCGCTGCGCCGGGACGGCGCTGCGGTCGCGGGCGGAGCGCTCGCGGCCGCGCGCCGCGGCGATGCGCGCCGTTCCTCGGCGAGCGGCGCCTCCGCCTTGACCAGGCGCGCCGGTGGCGCGGCGCCGATCTTCATGCGCACGGGCTTGTCGCCCCAGAGCTCTTCGAGGTGGTAGTACTCGCGGATGGCGGGCTGCATGACGTGGACGACGGCGGCGCCGCAGTCGACGATGATCCATTCGCCGTTGTCTTCGCCCTCGGTGCGCGGTGCCGGCGCGCCTGCCGATTTCACCGCGTCGCGAACGCTCGCTGCCAGCGACCTCGTCTGTCGGTTGCTCGTCCCCGACGCGACGATGACGCGTTCGAAGAGCGGTGACAGGTGCTCGGTGTTGAAAACCACGATGTTCTGGGCCTTGACGTCTTCCAGACCATCGACGATGACGCGCTGCAGCTTGCGAATGTCCATTCAGCTCCAAGAAGTAATCAGCGATACAGCTGACGGCGCTCAATATAGCTCGCGACCGCCGGCGGCACGAGAGTGGCAATCGACTCGCCCGCCGCCACGCGGCGGCGCACCTCGGTCGACGAGATGTCCATCATCGGCAGGGTGACGAGGTGGTGCGGCACCTTCGCGATCTGCGCGTTCAGCGACGGCCCGGCGTCGGGCCGGTTGGCGATGGCCAGCGTCACCAGGCCGATCAGCTCGCGCCAGTCGCGCCAGGTGTGCAGGCTCGCGTACTGGTCCTGGCCGAGGATCAGGACCCACTCGGTGCCGGGCTCGGCCGCGGCGAGCTCGCGCACCGTGTCGAGCGTGAAGCTGACGCCGCGCCGGCGCAGCTCGCTGCGGTCGACGACGAAGCGCGGCTCGCCGGCGACCGCCAGGCGCACCATCGCCTCGCGGTCGGCGCCGTCGCTAAGCTGCCGGCTCTTCTGCCAAGGCTGGCCGACCGGGATCCAGCGCACCTCGTCGAGGCCGAGCTGCTCGAGGGCGAGCCGGGCCAGCGCGACGTGCGCGTTGTGCACCGGGTCGAAGCTGCCACCGAAGAGGCCGACGCGCTTCATGGAGCCCCCAGGCTCACTTCGTTCGCTGCCCCCCGCGGGAGCGCGGCCGGGCTCGGGGCGGCCCGGCGCCCGGCCGCGGCTCTTTTCGAAGCGATCATGTCGGTCACGGCAGATCGGCCCACTCGCGCGGCGGCAGGAAATCGCTGTACAGGCGCGCCTCGGGCGAGCCCGGCGCGGGATGCCAGTCGTAGCGCCAGGTCACGACCGGCGGCATCGACATCAGGATGCTCTCGACCCGCCCGCCCGACTGCAGGCCGAACAGCGTGCCGCGGTCGAAGACCAGGTTGAACTCGACGTAGCGACCGCGCCGGTACGCCTGGAAGTCGCGCTCGCGCTCGCCGTACGGCAGCTCGCGACGGCGCTGCACGATCGGCAGGTAGGCATCGACGAAGGCATCGCCGACGGAACGGATCATCGCGAAGCCGTTCGCGAAGCCGCCCTCGGAGAAATCGTCGAAGAAGATGCCGCCGATGCCGCGCGCCTCGCGCCGGTGCTTTAGGAAGAAGTACTCGTCGCACCAGCGCTTGAAGCGCGGGTGCTTGTCGGCGCCGAACGGAGCGAGGGCGTCGCGGCACACGCGGTGGAAGTGCACCGCGTCCTCCTCGAAGCCGTAGTACGGCGTCAGGTCCATGCCGCCGCCGAACCACACCACCGGCGTGCCGCCGGGCGGCAGCGCGGCGAGCATGCGCACGTTCATGTGCACCGTCGGCACGTACGGGTTGCGCGGATGGAAGACGAGCGAGACGCCCATCGCCTCGAACGGCACGTTGGCGAGCTCGACGGCGCGATGCTGCGTCGCCGACGCCGGCAGCGCCCGCCCCTTGACGTGCGAGAAGCCGCAGCCGCCTCGCTCGAGCAGGCGGCCCCCCTCGACGAGGCGCGAGATGCCGTCGCCTTCGAGCGCGCCGCCCGGCTCGCGCTGCCAGGCGTCGACCAGGAAGGCGTCGCCGCCCTCCTGCTCGAAGGCGCCGACGATGCGCGCCTGCAGGCCGAGCAGGTACGCGCGAACGGCGGCGGCGTCGATGGAAGAGGCGGCCATGGCGGTGCTAGCGGCGCAGGGCGCGCTGGCCGATGTCGTTGCGCCATTGCGCACCGGCGAACGAGATCGCCTTGACGACGTCGTAGGCGCGCTGCTGCGCCTGTCGCGTCGAATCGCCGAGGGCGGTGACGCAGAGGATGCGGCCGCCGGCGCTGACGACGTCGTCGCCGCGCAGCGCGGTGCCGGCATGGAAGACCTTGACCGTCGCCCGCGCCGCATCGACGTCGCGTTCGGCGGCGGCGAGGCCGGCGATCACGTCGCCGCCGCGCGGCGTCGCCGGATATCCGGCCGCGGCCATCACGACGCCGAGCGCCACGCGCCGGTCCCACTGCAGGTCGATCCGGTCGAGCGGTTCACCCTCGCGAGGCTCCGCAGCTTGCAGCAGCAGCTCGAACAGGTCGGACTTCAGACGCATCAGGATCGGCTGCGCTTCGGGATCGCCGAGACGGCAGTTGAACTCGACGGTCTTCGGCCGCCCCTGGTCGTCGATCATCAGGCCGGCATAGAGGAAGCCGGTGAACGGCCGTCCTTCGGCCGCCATCCCGGCGAGCGTCGGCTCGACGATCTCGTGCATCACGCGCGCGTGGACGTTCGGCGTCACCACCGGCGCCGGCGAGTAGGCGCCCATCCCGCCGGTGTTCGGACCGAAGTCGTCGTCGCGCAGCCGCTTGTGGTCCTGGCTGGTCGCCAGCGGCAGCACGGAGCGGCCGTCGCAGACGACCATGAAGCTCGCCTCTTCGCCGGCGAGGAACTCCTCGATGACGACGCGGCTGCCGCGCGGCGCGGCGTCGCCGAGCATCGCCTCGACGGCGGCATGCGCTTCCTCGCGCGTCGCCGCGACGACGACGCCCTTGCCCGCCGCCAGGCCGTCGGCCTTGACGACGATCGGCAGCGGCGCGACGTCGACGTGACGATGCGCCGCCGCGGCCTCGCCGAAGACGTCGTAGGCCGCGGTCGGGATCCCGTGCCGCTGCATGAAGGCTTTCGCGAACGCCTTCGAGCTCTCGAGCTCGGCGGCCGCCTTCGTCGGCCCGAAGATGCGCAGCCCGCGGGCACGGAAGATGTCGACCGCGCCGGCGGCGAGCGCCGCTTCGGGGCCGACGACCGTCAGGTCGATCTTCTCGTCGACGGCGAATTGCGCGAGCTCGTCCAGGTCGGTGATCGCGACGTTCTTCAGGTGCGGCTCGCGCGCGGTGCCAGCGTTGCCCGGCGCGACGAAGACGGCGTGGACGCGCTCGCCCTGCGCCAGCTTCCAGGCCAGCGCGTGCTCGCGCCCACCCGAGCCGATGACGAGCGCCTTCACTGCGCCATCTCGGCGTTGTGATAGAGCGCCTGCACGTCGTCGAGGTCCTCGATGACGTCGATCAGCTTCTGCATCCGCTGCGCGTCTTCGCCTTCGAGCGCGACCGCGTTCTCGGGGCGCATCGTCACCTCGGCGACCTCGGCGACCAGGCCGGCCTTCTCGAGCGCGGCCTTCACCACCTCGAAGTCGGCCGGCGCCGTGATGACCTCGATCGAGCCGTCGTCATGGGCGACGACGTCGTCGGCGCCGGCGTCGAGGGCCGCCGCCATCACCGCGTCCTCGCTCGTGCCGGGCGCGAAGAGGAGCTGGCCGCAGTGGCGGAACTGGAACGCGACCGAGCCTTCGGTGCCGAGGTTGCCGCCGTACTTGCTGAACGCGTGGCGCACCTCGGCGACGGTGCGCACGCGGTTGTCGGTCATGCAGTCGACGATGACCGCCGCGCCGCCGATGCCGTAGCCCTCGTAACGGATCTCCTCGTAGCTCATGCCCTCGAGGTTGCCGGTCGCCTTGTCGACGTTCTTCTTGATCGTGTCGGCCGGCATGTTCGCCGCCTTGGCCTTCTCCACCGCCAGGCGCAGGCGCGGGTTCATGCCCAGGTCGCCGCCGCCCTGGCGCGCAGCGACGACGATTTCCCGGATCAGACGCGTCCAGACCTTGCCGCGCTTTTCATCCTGACGGCCCTTGCGGTGCTGGATGTTGGCCCACTTCGAATGACCGGCCATGTCGTGTTGTTCGCTGCTCTCGGCGGCGGCGCGTTTGTCGAAGCGGGCGATTTTAGAGGCCGGGTCGGCCTCAGCGCGGCAGCAGCTGACGGTCGAGGATCTCGCGCGCGACGTCGCGACCGACGCGACGCCCCGCATCGACCGCGCTGCGGAAGTGCGCGCCGGCCCAGATGCGTGACGCGGCGAACTCGTCGGCGACGGCCGCCGCGTTCGCCCAGCGCCGCGTCTGCTGGGTCGCGCTGTTGCGCCACTCGACGGCGCCGTCGACACCGAACAGCCGGGGCAGCTCGACCTCGAGGATCCCGGCGGAGCTCGCCCCGGTCGACGGGTACTCCGGGCTGTTCGGCGCGCGCACCATCGGCGCCCAGGCGGCGTCGCGATCGACGGCAAACGGCCCGGCGATCGCGCTTTCCGGCCGCCAGTGCAGGTAGCGCTCCTTCAGCACCGTGCCGACGATGGCG
Source organism: Caldimonas sp. (assembly GCA_035456045.1). Taxonomy (GTDB): domain Bacteria; phylum Pseudomonadota; class Gammaproteobacteria; order Burkholderiales; family Burkholderiaceae_C; genus Schlegelella_A. The sequence continues at coordinate 321 of DATIDZ010000323.1, read as the reverse complement.
CTGTCGATGCTGATCATGGCGTCGAGCGCTGCGATGCGGGCGACGTCGAGCGCGTCGAGCTTGCGCGCCTCGAGCACGCCCTTGACCCACGAGGAGAAGTCGGCCGGCTCGTTGACGACCCAGAACAGCGCGGCCGCGGTCTGCTCGGCGCTGCGCACGCTGCTCGTCACGCCACCGAGGGCGCGCACCTCGGCGATCTCGCGCGCGGCCGCATCGCTGCCGACGGCAGGAGGCGGCCCCGGATCGAAGGCCGTCGCCGAGCGCACGCCGAACGGCGCGAGGCCGGCGACGGCGATCGAGCGCGGCATCTTCGCCCAGGCC
>DATIDZ010000322.1:0-5419 GCA_035456045.1 Caldimonas sp. | reverse complement strand
ATCAGATCGGGCCGCGGCGCGAGCGACACGGCCTCGGGAGCCTCGATGTCGCCCATCAAGGCGCGGAACTCGGTGTGATCGGCCGGACGCTGCTTCGGCTGAACCGACATCGCGGCATCGATCGCGGTGAGGAAGCGGGCGCTGTAAAGACCGGCTGCCACGACGGCAAGCGGGCGCAGCTTGTCGTTGGCGAGCCGGTCGGCCGCCGGCGCCGGCTCGCTGCCGGTGATCGCCGCATAGACGACGGCAGCGAGCGCGTAGAGGTCGGTCCAGGGACCGCGCGTCGTCGCCGCCTCGCTGCCGTACTGCTCGATCGCCGCGAAGCCGGCCTTCAGCGCCGCCGCCGGCGTGTGGTTCATCCCTTCGATCGCATGCGCGGCCGCTGCGAAGCCCAGCAGAACCGGACCGAACGGCGTCAGCAGGATCTCGTCGGGACCGATGTTCTGGTGCCAGATCCTGCCTTCGTGCAGCAGCGTCACGGCATTGAGGATCGGCTTCAGCCAGGTGCGCAGCTCGCTCTCGCTCGGCACATGGCCGAGCTCGCCGAGGGCGGCCTGCAAGGTCGGGCCTTCGTAGTACGGCATGACCATGTAGGCCGTGCCGTTCTCTTCCCAGAAGCGATACACCTTGATCAGCGAGGGATGGTCGAAGCGGGCGAGGAGACGGGCCTCGTTGACGAAGGCCTTCAGGCCGGCACGCACGGCATCGAGATGGCGGTCGGCGGCGACGACGACGTTGGTCGACCCCTGGATGCGGCCGACCATCGACGCGGGCATGTACTCCTTGACCGCGACCTTGCGTTGCAGCGCCTGGTCCCAGGCGAGGTAGACGATGCTGCACGTGCCCTCGCCGATGAGTCCCCTGATCTCGTACTCGCGCAGCCGCGTGCCGATCGCCAGCGTGTGCGGCGGCATGGCAGGCGGCGCAGCGCGGACGGCGTCGAGTTCGGGAAGCGGGGTCATCGTCTCAATCGGCTCCTGCCTCGCTTGTCGGCAAGGCCGGTTCGAGGTCGACCGCTGGGGCGCGCGCGGAGGCGCACAGCGGGCTCGGCATTGTCGCGCGCACCGTGGCGTGAAGCGGTCTTAGCGACGCCCCGGCCGGCGCAACAAAATCACGTCATCGCCGGGCGCGGCGCCGGTTCGTGCTGCGCTGCTCAGATCGGCGCGGCGGCGCGGCGGCGGAACATGCCGTAGCCCTCCATCGTCAGCACGGTCTCGTCGTCCTGGTTCATCACGGTCCAGCGTGAACGCAGGATGCCGACATCGGGCCGGCTCGCCGTCGGTCGCGATTCGAGGACCTCGAGGCGGACGTGCAGCGTGTCGCCGGGGTAGACGGGCTTGGTCCAGTTGAGCTTCTCGAGCCCGGGCGAGCCGAGGCTCGCCGACTCGAGCAGGTAGGCGTCGCACATCATCCGCATCGCGATCGCGCAGGTGTGCCAGCCGCTCGCCGCGAGGCGGCCGAACAGCGACGCCTCGGCGGCGGCGTCGTCGAGATGGAAAGGCTGCGGGTCGAACTCTCGGGCAAAGGCGAGCACCGCCTCGCGCGTGACCTGATAGGCGCCAAACTCGCGCACCTGGCCGACCGGAAAGTCTTCCCAGAAGTAGCGTGGCGGCGGCGATGCCGCGGGTGGATCGGAGGGAAAGGGCATCAGGCTGCGGACGAGGCGCAGCCCTCAGGATAGCGGCGGTCGCTGCGCGATGTGCGGGCGCGCCTTGTCGGCGACGACAGGAGGGCGACCGGGCGGGATCGCGGTTCAGCGGCCGAAGAAGTGGCGGAAGACGTCGGGCTCGTTCACCTCGCGGATCGCGACGCCCTTGAGCTCGCGAAACGGTGGCGAGACCGGCGCGCTCTCGAGTTCGGCGGGGCGCGTCGCGTCCCAGGGCGAGGCGGCCGGCCCGACGGGCGCGTGACGAACCTGCTGCGCGAGCGACGGCAGCTCTTCCCATTCGATGGCGCCGGGCACCGGCGATCGGAACGCGTGCGAGAAGTGGAGCGTGGAGGGAGCGTGGCGCATGGCAGTCACCCGGCAGTGGACGACGAGACGATAGGTCGCCTCGCCCGGCGCGATGCGCCGAACAACGCGACCGTCGCCGCCCAGATCGCCGCCGCGTCGCCGCGGCGTGACCTTTGCCGCGCTAGCGCATGCGCACTTCGGCGTGCTCGCCGAGCTGCGGCGGCTTGCCGGTGAAGACCGACTTGGCCATCGCGAACAGCTGGACCGGCTTGCTCTCCTTCACGTCCCAGTAGTCGGCGTGAATGATCTCGACCTGCACCAGCGCCAGATCGGGGTCGGTCGGGCCGTGGGGGAACCAGGCCTCGGCGGCCTTGTTCCAGAGCTGCTGCTTCTTCGCGGCGTCCTCGAGCATCGCCGCCGTGCCCGACACCGACACGTAGGTGTCCGACGAGGGATCCGCGTAGACGAGGCCGACCACCGGATTGGCCTTGATGTCCTCGACCGGCCCGCTCGACTTCGACATGAAGAACCACAGGCTGTCGTCGGAATCGAGCGCCTTGTTCTGCGTCGTCATCGGCCGCGCGTGGAGGTGGCCGTTGCCGTGCCGCGTGGTGAACATCGCGAACTTGATGTCCTTGATCATGTGCCAGAGCTTGTCGCGCGAGGCGTTGTCTTCCTTCATGCCGATCCTTTCCAGACAGGCCGGTGCGGCCTTGCCGTCATTGCAGCATCGGAAGAAACGAAGCCCGGTCAGGCGCGGCCCGACCGGGCTGTAGGACGGGGTCGGCTCGTGGCCGGCGATCTACTTCTTCATCGGCTCCTGCTTCTTCATCATCGCGTCGTCCTTCTTCATCGTGTCCTGTTTCATCACGTCGGCGCACAGGGCGTCCTTCTTCATCATGGCGTCATCCTTCTTGACGCCGGGCTTGGCCGCCATCGCCATGTGATCCTTGCATTGCTGCAGGGTCATCGCGTCTTCCCTCTTCATCATGCCGTCGGCCTTCTTCACGTCGTCGGCGGCGAGGGCGGTGCCGGCGGCAAAGGCGAGGCAGCCGCTGAGAAGGGCCGTGCTGAGGGTGTTCATCGCTGTCTCCTGAGGATGTCGGGCGCATTCGCGGCAACTGCCACGCCGTCTGGTCGCCTGCCGCGGCGCGAACTTACACGCGGTCGACGACGATCCCAGTCTTGCATCGGCGCGGCCGCTGCCTGCCGGAACGGTTCGCCATCACTTGTCGGACGCGGCGAAGTGCCGCGCCGCCTGTTTCAGGTCGGCGAGCCACGCCGCATACGCCGCCGCCTTGTCGTCCGGGTCCACGCGCAGCAGTGCCGACGGATGCAGCGTGATCAGCACCTTGCGGCCGTCGCTGCGCTCGAGCCAGCGGCCGCGCTCGCGCGTCACCGCGACGGCGGTGCCCATCAGCTGGCGCGCCGCGGTCGCGCCGAGTGCCACCAGCGCCCCGGGGTCGACGAGCTCGATCTCGCTCTCGAGCCAGTGCAGGCATGCTGCGGCCTCCTGCTGCGCCGGCGTCTTGTGGATGCGACGCTTGCCGCGCAGCTCGAACTTGAAGTGCTTGACCGCGTTGGTGATGTAGACCTTGTCGCGCGGGATGCCGAGCTCCTCGAGTGCGCGCGCGAGCAGCATCCCGGCCGGACCGACGAAGGGCTTGCCTTGCAGGTCTTCCTGGTCGCCGGGCTGCTCGCCGACGAACATCAGCCGCGCGCGCATCGAGCCTTCGCCCGGCACCGCCTGCGTCGCGTGCTCGCCGATCGGGCACTCGCGACAGCGATCGAGCGCCTCGCGCAGCGCCGCCAGGCTGCGCGGCGAGTCGCCGCCCGGTGTCTCGGCATGGCCGGGCGCCGGCTGCGGCTCGGTGGCGGGACGGCGCTTCGGATCGGTCGGTCCTCTCGCGATCATGGTCATGCTCCGTTCGCCGGCGCTGGCGGCCAGCGGTTCGATCAACGGCGCCTCCGGCAGGTTCTTCCAGTAGCGCTTGGGCATCTCCTTCTGCATCGCGCCGAGCTTCAGACGCGCCGGATTGAAGATGCTGCGGTAGTAGGTGAGCCAGAGCTGCTCGCCGGCATCGGCGGGCGGCGCCTGGTCGCGCCGCGCGCCCGGCCCGAGCCAGAGACGCTCGCCGTCCCAGCGGACGCTCCGCTCGGGCGTCAGGATCGCCCAGCGCATGGCGGCGAAGCGGCGCGCGAAGAACGGCGCGGTCGCCTCGACGATGTGGTGCTCGGGCTCGAACCACGCGACGTGCAGCCGCGCGCCGTGCGCGTCGTCCGAATCGGCGATCGTGCGGAAGCGAACGAACGCCTTCATCTTGTGGATGTCGCGCCGCACCGCCTGCGCCATCGCGTCGGCGCGCAGCCAGTCCGGATCGAGCGGATCGCCGCGCAGTCCCGGCTCGACCTGGAAGCGCCAGAGCAGCCGGTACAGCAGCGCAAAGCGCTCGGGGTCGTTGTGGAGGACAGCGCTCTCGCTGACCGGCAGGAACGCTGCCGGCGCGTTCACCGGCGGCACCGCGCCGGCGACGGCGCCGGCCACGGACGCGACCTGCGGATCGGCATCGAAGAGATCGAGCTCCGGGTCGTCTGCACAGTGCCAGGTGACGCGATCGGGCGCGACCTGCGCCGCCCACAGCTCGCGGCAGGCGCGGCGGAAGCCGGCGAAATCGGTCGCACTCGCCAGCGTGACCGTGCGCAGCACGCCTTGCGGCGTTCCGGCCGGCGCCGACGCCATCAGCGAGGCAGTGCTGACATCCGCCACCATGGCGGCGAGCTTAGCGCGCCGGCAATCCGGCGGCGTCGATGGGGGCGTCGAACAGCGAGGCCTGGCGTCCTGCCGTGTCGGCGCGGCGCGAGGTGCCGGCGAGGCGGCGCTGCAGCGATTCGTCGTCGAGCGTTGGCCCCGGCCGGTGATCCGCGAGCTCGACGAAAGGAAGCACCTTGGCGAGCGGCACGTGAAGCCGCTCGAGATCGCTCCGGCGCAGCCGGCGAACCCGCCGCGCCTGCAGCAGGCGTGCCACCGCCTTGACGCCGAGCCCGGGCACGCGCAGCAGCATCTCCTTGGGCGCGCGATCGAGATCGACCGGAAAGCGCTCGCGGTGCGCGAGCGCCCAGGCCAGCTTCGGATCGACGTCGAGCGACAGCATGTCGCCGGGCGCGGGCGCGATCTCGTCGTGCGCGAAGCCGTAGAAGCGCATCAGCCAGTCGGCCTGGTAGAGCCGATGCTCGCGCACCAGCGGCGGCGCGCGCAGCGGCAGCGCCCGCGCCGCGTCGGGGATCGGGCTGAACGCCGAGTAGTAGACGCGCTTCAGCCGGTACGCGCCGTAGAGGCCGGCGCTCGCGGCGAGGATCGCGCCGTCGCCTGTCGCATCGGCGCCGACGATCATCTGCGTGCTCTGGCCCGCCGGCGCGAAGCGCGGCGGCCGCGCCCGCTTCGGCGCGACGCGGACCTGCGACGTG
>DATIDZ010000321.1:0-4186 GCA_035456045.1 Caldimonas sp. | reverse complement strand
GCCTTCTCGAGGGCGCGGCCCGGATGACGTGCCTGCATGTCCTTGAACTTGAGGCCGCGAATCCCGCCCGGATAGCCGCTATGGCGGTAATAGATCTTGTCCTCGGCCTTGTTGCCGGTGACGCGGATCTTGTCGGCGTTGACGATGACGATGAAATCGCCGGTATCGACGTGAGGCGTGTAGATGGCTTTGTGCTTGCCGCGCAGGCGGAGGGCGACTTCACTGGCCACCCTGCCCAAGACCTTGTCGGTCGCGTCGATCACAAACCACTCATGCGTCACTTCGGCGGCTTTGGCGCTGAAGGTTTTCATGGGTTCTGACGTTGGATTCAAGCCTCTAATGGATCGGTGGTCGGCTACGCTTCGAGGTGGCGCGCTCTCGCCCGATCGCTGTCCCACCCGGCGCACCGGGCGGCTTTCGCCGAGGCAGATGGCGAAAAGCCTTCAAGTATAGCCGCTGTCCGACCTGCAGATGAGGCCCCTACCCACGGTGCTGGTACGCGCTCCCTAAACGAACTCCCTACACTTCGGGTTAACCCTAGGGTACACCCATGAGACTCCTTCCTGACTTCCACGCCTCCGAAGGCGCCGCCCGTGCTGCGTCTCAGAGCGACGCGACGCCTTACGAGGCGTCCCCGCGTCCGGGCCGCGCCTGGGTCCCGATCCGCTCGCTGGGCCCGCGGCACCGCGAGCGCATCGCCGCACACCTGGTGGCGCTCGACGAGCGCTCGCGCTACCTGCGCTTCGGCTACCTGGCCAACGACGCCCAGATCAAGACCTACGTCGATACGCTCGATTTCGACCACGACGAGGTGTTCGGCATCTTCAATCGCCGCCTCGAGCTGATCGCGATGGCCCACCTCGCGCACCGCGACGCCGATGCGTCGCGCGGCCGGGCCGCCGCCTCGGAATTCGGCGTATCCGTCCTGCCGAAGGCCCGTCGCCGGGGCTTCGGGCGGCGCCTGTTCGAGCACGCCATGCTGCATGCCCGCAACCGCCAGGTCGAGACCATGTTCATCCACGCGCTGAGCGAGAACACGGCGATGCTGAAGCTGGCGCGCGGCGCCGGCGCCACGATCGAGCGCGAAGGGTCGGAGTCGGAAGCGTGGCTCAAGCTGCCGCCGCACTCGATCGCCTCCCACCTCGACGAGCTGCTCGGCGAGCGCGCCGCGGAGTTCGACTACCGCCTGAAGCAGCATTCGCACCGGCCCGACCTCGCTCAGGCAGCCGCGCAGAGCGAACCCTCCGATACGTCGGCGTCCGCGGAGCCCTAGCCGTCCGTCGCCTCGGCCGGGCTTTGGCCTCTCTGCAGTCGTCCTAGCCGTCCGTCGCCCCGGCGCGGTCTTTGCCCCTCCGCAGTCGAAAGAGGGATGGCCGCGGCGGCGCCGTCGCCGCTAACATCCAAGACTTCGCCCGGCAGGCATGCCGGGAATCCCGGCGCTCTGGATTGGACGGCTCGTGATGGAAAGGCTTCCGTGGATCGCAGCGGTGCTGGCGCTCTCGCTGCTCGCGGTCGTCGCCATCGTCGGGATCTGGATGCTGCGTCGTCCCAAGCGGCTGCCGCCTCTGCCCACCGAATGGTCGCTGTCGGCACGCCCCGTGTTCTCGACCGACGAGCGGCGCGTCTACAAGCTGTTGCGCGAGGCGCTTCCGCATCACATCGTCCTCTCGAAGCTGCCGCTGGTGCGCTTCTCGCAGCCGAGCGATCCGACCGAGGTCCGCTTCTGGTACGACCTGCTCGGTGCGATCAACGTGACCTTCGCGGTGTGCAGCGCCAATGGCCGCGTCCTCGCCGCGATCGACCTCGACACCGACCGCGGCAACTCGCGCCGCATCCTGCAGATCAAGCAGTCAGTGCTCGGCGCCTGCCGCATCCGCTACCTGCGCTGTCCCGTCGACAACCTGCCGACGGCCGCGGAGCTGCAGCTTCTCGTGCCGAGCAGCACGGCCGCGACGGCGCGCGGCCCTCAGCCGGGCATCGTGCCGCCGCGCGACATCGACGAGGCGCGCGACTCGCTCGCCAGCACCGTCGCCACGCGACGCGCGCAGCGCAGCGCGCTCTGGCAAGACTCCTCGGTGTTCCAGGATTCCTTCTTCGCTCCGGACAGCCGCACCGACACCCTCGGCAACGCCGAGTTCGCTTCGCTGTCCTTCGCCAACCCGCGCACGCCGCCGGCGCGATCGGGCAACGGGCACGACGCGCCGAACGGCGACGCCGGCCGCAACGGCGCCGCGGCGTACGGATCCCGCAGGCTCGCCGATGACGCTGACGAGCCTGCCGGCGTGGTCGTCGAATCGCCCGCGTCGCCGCTGACGTCGCGCTCCCATCACTAGGCCGGCACGCCGGCCTCTGCCGGCCATTCCCGATGGGCGCTGATCTCCCCCTCACTGCCGGCGGCCCGGCGCCATACACCGACCTCTCGCCCGGCGGCGTGCTCGACGCGCTCGATGCGGTCGGGCTGCAGGGCGACGGCCGGCTCATCCAGCTCAATTCCTACGAGAACCGGGTCTTCCAGGTCTTCCTCGAAGGCGGACGCGTCGTCGTCGCCAAGTTCTATCGGCCCAGCCGCTGGACCGATGAACAGATCCTCGAGGAGCACGCCTTCGCAGCGGAGCTGGTCCAGGGCGAGATTCCGGTGGCCGCGCCGATTCCGCTCGTGCTCGACGCGCGCTCACCGCACGTCGCCGCGGTCGCGAGCGCCGGCCCGACCCTCGCCCGACTGATGACCGAGGCCGGCGCGACCTACCGCTTCGGCGTCGCCGAGCGGCGTGCCGGCCGCGCGCCCGAGCTCGAAGATCCCGAAGTGCGCCGCTGGCTCGGTCGCTTCATCGGCCGCCTCCACGCGATCGGCGCGGTCGCGCCTTTCAAGCACCGCCTGACGCTCGACGTCGAGACCTACGGCGAGGCGAGCAGCGACTTCCTGCTGGCCGAACGCTTGGTCTCCGACGATGTCGCAGATCGCTGGCGCGGCCTCGCCGAGCAGGCGCTCTCTGTCTGCCGCGACGCCTTCGCCGTCGTCTCGCCGCGCCGGATCCGCCTGCACGGCGATTGCCATCCGGGCAACATCCTGTGGAGCGACGCCGGCCCGCACTTCGTCGACCTCGACGACGCCGTCGGCGGCCCCGCGGTGCAGGACCTCTGGATGCTCCTGTCGGGCGATCGCGCGTCGATGTCGCGCCAGCTGCTCGACGTCCTCGAGGGCTACGAGTCGTTCATGGATTTCGACTGGCGCGAGCTGCGCCTGCTCGAGCCGCTGCGCACGCTGCGCATGCTTCACCACAGCGCCTGGATCGCCCGGCGCTGGAGCGACCCCACCTTCCCGATCAACTTCCCGTGGTTCGCGAGCCCCGCGTACTGGGCCGATCAGTGCACCCGTCTCGGCGAGCAGCTCGAGGCGATGGCCGAGCCGCCCCTCGGCAGCCCGGCCTGAAGACAGGCAAGACGCGGCGAGGGCGCGCTGTCGCGCCCCCGCGAAGAGGCGCCCGCGCCGGACTCTCCTTCAGGCGAGCAGCAGCGCGTTGACGCGCCTCACGTAGGCCGCCGGATCCTCGAGCTGTCCGCCCTCGGCGAGCAGCGCCTGATCGAACAGGACGCCGGCGAGATCGTCGAAGCGCTCGCTCGACTCGAGCTTCTTGACGAGCGGATGCTCGGCATTGACCTCGAGGATCGGCTGCGACGCAGGCGCGCCCTGCCCGGCCTGCTTGAGCAGGCGCGCCAGGTGGCCGCTCATGTCGCCTTCCTCGACGACGAGGCAGGCCGGTGAATCGACGAGACGAGTCGTCACGCGCACGTCCTTGGCGCGGTCCTTGAGCGAGATCTTGAGGCGCTCGAGCGTCGGCTTGAACGCCGTCGCCGCTTCCTCGGCGTGCTTCTTCTCTTCCTCGTCGGCGAGCTTGCCGAGGTCGACCGAGCCCTTGGCGACGCTTTGCAGCGGGTGACCGTCGTATTCGTACAGATGCGAGAGCAGCCACTCGTCGACGCGGTCGGTGAGCAGCAGCACCTCGATGCCCTTCTTCTTGAAGATCTCGAGCTGCGGGCTGTTCTTCGCCGTCGCCAGGGTGTCGGCGGTGACGTAGTAGATCGCCTCCTGGCCTTCCTTCATCCGGCTCACGTACTCGGGCAGCGAGACGTTCTGGACGCTGCCGTCGTCGTGCGTCGACGAGAAGCGGTAGAGCTTGGTGAGGCG
>DATIDZ010000320.1:0-20146 GCA_035456045.1 Caldimonas sp. | reverse complement strand
GATGTCGCGCTCGAGCTTGAACTGCTCCTTCGGGAAGAGCGGCGTCAGGTTCTCGAACATGATCTTGTGCTTGCTCTCCTCGGGCGAGAGGTCGTTGATCTTGTCGACCTTCACCAGCGCGAAGTAGCGCTCGCCGTCCTTGGGGACGCGGACCTCGCCTTCGACCATGTCGCCGGTGTGCAGGTTGAAGCGGCGCACCTGGCTCGGCGAGAGGTAGATGTCGTCCGTCGACGCCATGTAGCTCGCCTCGGGCGAGCGCAGGAAGCCGAAGCCGTCGGGGAGCACCTCGAGGACGCCGTCGCCGAAGACCTGCTCGCCGTTCTTGGCGCGCTTCTTCATGATCGCGAACATGAGCTCCTGCTTCCGCATGCGGGCGACGTTCTCGATCTCCAGCGCCTCGCCCATCTTGATGAGCTCGGAGACGTGGATGGCTTTCAGTTCGGAGAGGTGCATGGGCAGGGCGCGATCGGCGCAGGAATGCTCGAGGGGAGGGACCCGGAGCGTGTGCCCGGGCAAGGCTGCGTCGGGCGCAGCGCGGGACGTCAACAACGGAGATTCGGGAGGAGAAGCGATGACCGCTTCGCCGGGTACCCGATGGCTGGCAGTCAGGCGATCGGGTGGATCGCCGGCCAGGCGCCGGGAGGTGTCTCGTGCCGGAGCCCGCTGCCTTCGGCGCGCGGGCCCCTTCGTTAGGCCGGGATTATAGGTGAGAGTCGATGAACGCGGTCAACTGCGCCTTGGAGAGCGCGCCGACCTTGGTCGCGGCGAGCTGGCCGTCCTTGAACAGCATCAGCGTCGGGATGCCGCGAATGCCATACTTGGCCGGCACGTCGCGGTTCTCGTCGACGTTCATCTTGGCGACGCGCAGCTTGCCGTCGTAGTCCTTCGACACCTCGTCGAGGATCGGCGCGATCATCTTGCAGGGCCCGCACCACTCCGCCCAGTAGTCGACCAGGACCGGCGTTCCGGCTTCGATGACGTCGGCGTTGAACGAAGCGTCGGACGTGTGGGTGATCAGCTCGCTGCTCATGTCGGGATCCTCATGCCAGGGGCTAGGAGGTGGGGCCGTCAGCGCCGAGAGCAAGAGTGCATCGGCAGGCACAATCATTCTGACACACCGGCCCTCGTGCCGACGCTTCCCGGTCCCATCTGTTCCCTATGAAGACGATAGCCCGCCTCCCGCTCGGCGGCCTGAAGGAGGCGCGCGTTCAGGGAGCCGGCCGACCGGTCGAGGCCCGTTGGGACGCCATCGCTTCCCACTGCGCAGACTGGGCGCGACAGGTGTCCGCCGCGTGGCGCGACGTCGTGGTGCTGGTGCCGTTCGTCGAGCTGCTCGTGCCGGCCCGGCGCGCCTTCGCCCGACTCGGCACCTGGATGCCGCGAATCGAGACGACGCGCACCCTCGCCGCGGCGCTCGGCCCGCCGACCTCGGGCGATGTCGACAGCGGCTTCGACGCCGCGCTCGACACGCTCGTCGCGACGCAGTTGCTGGGCCGTCAGCGTTGGGGCGAGGAATGGATGCGGCGCGATCGGCGCGGATTCGAGCACGCGGCGGCGCGCGTCGCGACCACGGCGCGCGAGCTCGCACGCGCCGCGTCGTCGCTTTCCCCGTCATCGCGACCGGCATGGTGGGAGACCGCCCGCGATGCGCTTGACGGCAGCGTGAGCGGGCCGGCGGGCCTCGAGAAGCAGCTTGCGCGGATCGCCGTCGAATGGGCGGCGAACGCGCCCGAGGCGTCGTCGACCGATCGGCTGTTCGAGCTGCGGCCCTCGGCCTGGATCGCGATCCAGGCGGGCGGCGTCGATCGGCTCGCGCTCGCGCTGCTCGCCGAAGGTGACGCGCCGGCGCTCGTCGTCGACACCGATGCACCGCTCGAACAACCCTTCGCGGCGATCGCGCGCGAGCTCGCCGACGACCCGCCCGCGCACGCGCTGTGCGACGGCTTCGAGGACGAGGCGTGGGTCGCGGCAGCGCAGGTGCTCGACCACCTCGGTCGCGACGAGCGACCGGTGGCGCTCGTCGCGCTCGACCGGGTCCTCGTGCGCCGCGTGCGCGCGCTGCTCGAGCGCGCCGGCGCGCGCATCGTCGACGAGACGGGCTGGAAGATGTCGACGACGCGCGCCGGCGCGAGCGTGATGTCGCTGCTGCAGGCAGCTCGCCCCGCCGCCAGCGCCGACGCGTACCTCGACTGGCTCAAGTCCCTGCCGCCGACCGCGACGCCGGAAGCGGGCTCGCTTGCCTCGCTCGAAGCGACCTGCCGGCGCCGACGCGTCTCGCGCCGCGACGGGATCGCGGCCGACGCGCTGCCCGCAGGGGCGGCGCGCCTCCATGCGGAAGCGACGGCCACGCTCGAGGCGATCACGGCGATCTCGCGACGCCATCTGCCCGCGTGGCTCGATGCGATGCACGGCGCGCTCGAGCGCTGGGGCGTGCTCGCGCAGCTCCGCGACGACGACGCCGGTCGTCAGGCGCTCGCCGCGCTCGGCATCGATCCGCCGCTGGCCGCCGCACGTCGGGCGTCGCTCGGCGAAAGCGTCGAGCCGCTGACCTTGCTCGAGTTCACGCGCTGGGTCGACGACGTGCTCGAGCGCGTCGCCTACCGCCCGCCGATCGCCGCGCGACCGCTGGATGACGGTGAGGAAGCTGGCGCCGTCCTTCCCGACGTGGTCATCACGCCCCTTGCGCGCACGATCCTTCGACCGTTTGCCGCCGTCGTCATGCCGGGCGCCGACCATCGCTCGCTGGGCGCGATGCCGGTCGACGATTCGCTCCTGCCGCGCAGCGCGGTCGGGGCGCTTTCCCTGCCGACGTCGGCCGATCGACGCGACAGCGAGCTCCTGGCATTCATCCAGCTGCTTCGCCTGCCTCGCGTGACGATCTCTCGGCGGCGCGGGGACGCCGGCGATCCGGTCGCGGCGAGCCCCTTCGTCGAGCGACTCCGCTCCGCGCTGGCCGAAGTGCGCACGCCCGACGGCGCGCCGGGCGAGCTGCGTCCCTGGCGCGACGTTCGCGGCCGGCGCCCGCTCGTGGCCGAGCCGGTGCGGCCCACCGCGCCGGCGGTGCCGGCGGAAGCGTTGCCGGCGCGGCTCTCCGCGAGCGCGTTCGAGGCGTTGCGCGCGTGTCCGTACCGCTTCTTCGCCGAGCGCGTCCTGCGCCTGACGGAGCCCGACGAGCTCGACGACGAAGTCGAGAAGCGCGACTACGGCACGTGGCTCCACGAGGTGCTCGCCGTCTTCCACGGCGAACGAAGCGAGCCGCGCGCCGCGGCTGCCGACGAGGCGCGTTTGCGCGAGATCGGCGAGCGCATCCGCGCCCGCATGGGCATCGACGCGGCCGCGTTCCTGCCCTACGACGCCAGCTTCGCGGGATTCGTGCCGCGCTACGTGAAGTGGCTGCACGACCGCGAGCGACTCGGCTGGCGCTGGCGGAGCGGCGAGACCGAGGCGCGCCGCTCGCCGCCCGAGCTCGAGGGCGTCGAGCTCCATGGCTACATCGATCGCATCGATCGCCGCGAGGCGGAGGACGGCGAGACGATCGAGCTCATCGACTACAAGACCGGGAGCGTCGAGAAGCTGAAGGAGACGTTGCGCGAGCCGCTCGAGGACACGCAGCTCGCGTTCTATGCCGCGCTCGTCGGCGACGACGTGCCCGTCACGGCGAGCTATCTCGCCGTCGACCGCACGCGGGGCCTGATGCAGATCGCGCATCACCGCGTCGCCGACGACGCGCGCACGCTCGTCGCCGGCATCGCCGACGACATGAATCGACTTCGCCAAGGCGCCGGCCTGCGTGCGCTCGGCGAGGGAAGTGCCTGCGACTACTGCCGGGCGCGTGGCCTCTGCCGGCGCGATCACTGGGAGAGCGACGACGATGGCGCGTGAGGCGCCCGCGCTGCGCGTCGACGGCAAGCGCGTCGATGCGCCGACCTTCTATGCCGCCGCCTGCGATCCGGCGCGCTCGTGCGTCGTCGAGGCGTGCGCCGGCTCGGGCAAGACGTGGATGCTGGTGTCGCGGATGCTGCGCGCGCTGCTCGATGGCACGCCGCCGCACGAGATCCTGGCGATCACCTTCACGCGCGCCGCGGCCGGCGAGATGCGCGAGCGGCTCGACAAGTGGCTCGCCGACTTCTCGACGCCGCGCTCGACGCACGACGAGCGCGTGCGCGCCCTCGTCGCGCGCGGCGTCGACGCGGCGCGCGCCGAGGCGCTTGGGCCCGAGCTCGGCGCGCTGCAGGGGCGGGTCCTCGCGTCCGGACGGGCGGTCGAGATCCGGACCTTCCACGGCTGGTTCGCGCAGCTGCTGCGCTCGGCGCCGATCGCCTTGCTCGATCGGCTCGGCGTCCAGGCCGACGCCGAGCTCGTCGAGGACTGGCGCGAGCACGCGCCGGCCGTGCACCGCGCGTTCCACGCCGCGCTTCTGCGCGACGAGGCGCTGCGCGCTGATCACGAGGCGGCGACGGCGGCGCGCGGCCGGCATCAGCTGCGCGTCTGGCTCGACGCCGTCTGGGACCGGCGCGTCGAGTTCGAGCTGGCCGACGAGGCGGGCGTGCTGGCGACGAGCGTCGAGCGGGCCGAGGACCTCTGGCCCGAGCTCGCCGCCTACGAGCATCCCGCCGAATCGATCGCCACGCCGGCGTGGACCGAGCTCCTGCGAGCTGCGGCGCGCGCGCTGGCGTCGGCGCGCGGCAAGCTCGCGCGCGACGCGGCCGAGGAGCTCGCGACCGCGCTGTCGCTGCCGCCGCGCCGGCGCTTCGACGCGGTCTGGTCCGCGCTTTTCACCGCCGCCGACGACAAGCCGCGCGCATTCGCCCGCGGCCTGCCGCTCGTCGAGCAGCTGCAGACCGAGCTGCAACGCCTCGGCGACCAGGTCCACCAGCACGAATCGCGCGAGGAGCACCTGCGCATGGCCCGCCTCGGCCGCGCGCTGCTCTCCGCGCTCGCCGACTACAAGCGGACGCAGGGCCTCGCCGACATGGCCGACCTCGAGCGCGTCGCGCTGGTCCTGCTGCGCGACGGCGAACTGTCCGGCTGGGTGCAGGAGCGGCTCGACGCGCGCGTCTCCCATCTGCTGATCGACGAGTTCCAGGACACGAGCCCGCTGCAATGGCATGCGCTGCACGGCTGGCTCGCCGGATATGCCGGCGCGGGGGGCGGCGCGAGCGGGCAACGCGCGCCCGGGGTCTTCATCGTCGGCGATCCCAAGCAGAGCATCTACCGCTTCCGCCGCGCCGAGCCGCGCGTGTTCGAGGCGGCCGCGAGCTTCGTGCGCGAAGGCCTCGACGGCAGCGTCCTGGCCTGCGATCACACGCGCCGCAACGCGCCGCCGGTGATCGAGGCGATCAACGGCGTGTTCGAAGCCGCCGGCGCGGTGTTCCCCGGATTTCGACGGCATACCACCGAGGTCGGGCCCGTCGCCGCGAGCGAGGTGACGACGCTGCCGCGCATCGACCGCCCGCCCCGGGCATCGTCGCGGCGCGGCGACGACGCGGCGCCGCTCGCATGGCGCGACAGCCTCGCCACCCCGCGGCTCGTGGTCGACGAGGTGCTGCGCGAGCGCGAGGCCGAGGCGGTTGCCGAGGCGGTGCTGGCGGAGATCGCGACGCGCACGCCTGCCGCCGAGATCTACGTGCTCTGCCGCAAGCGCCAGTCGCTTCGCCTGGTCGCGCACGCGCTCGAGCGCCGCCACGTCGGCCATTCCGCGGTCGAGGACGCGATGCTGGCCGAGACGCCGGAAGCGCAGGACCTCATCGCGCTGCTCGACGTGCTCGTCTCGACCGGCCACGACCTCTCGCTCGCCCGCGCCCTGCGCAGCCCGCTCTTCGGCGCGACCGACCTCGACCTGCTGGCGATCCACGGGCGGGCGGTGGAAGGGGCGAGCTGGTGGCGCGCGCTGCGCGAGCTCGACGGGCCGAGTCCCGCCCTCGAGCGCGCGCGCTCGCTGCTCGGGCGCTGGCACGCGCTCGTGGCGACGCTGCCGCCGCACGACCTGCTCGACCGCGTCATCGTCGAAGGCGACGTTCACGCGCGCTACGCCGCGGCGGTGCCCGCCGAGCAACGCGCGTTCGCGCTCGACGCGATCGACGCCGTGCTCGCTCAATCGCTGTCTCTCGACGGCGGTCGCTACGCGACGCCCTATGCCTTTGTGCGCGCCCTCAAGCAGCGGGCCGTCAAGGCCGCATTGCCGGTGCGTGCCTCGACCGTGCGCCTGCTGACGGTGCACGGCGCGAAGGGACTCGAGGCCGACACCGTCTTCGTGATGGATACCGAGCCGGAGCGCACCAACCCGGCGACGACGACGCTCCTCGTCGAGTGGCCCGTCGAGGCCGAGCGGCCGACGCGATGCGCCTTCGTCTACAACGAGAACAGGTGCCCGCCGTCGCTGCGCGACGCGCTCGACGGGGAGCTGAAGGCACGCGAGCGCGAGGAGATGAACGGGCTCTACGTCGCGATGTCGCGCGCGAAGCGGCGCCTCTTCTTCAGCGCCACCGAGCCGTACCAGGCGCCGATCGGTCCGACCTGGTGGAGCCGCGCCCGCGATGCGTGCCCGGCCGCGCCGCAGCGTCAGGCCGAGCTGCTCTTCGACTTGCCCGGCGCGGTCGCCACTGCATCGCCGCCGAGGGACATCGTCATCGCGACGCTGCCGGCGTGGAGCGCGCCTTCGATCGCCACCGGCGGGCGGCCCGGCGAGGCACCGACGGCGAGCGCGCGCCTCGGGCGCGCGGTCCACCGCGCACTCGAGTGGATCGTCGCCGATCCGGCCATCGATCGCGGCGAGGCCGCGGACGCCGCGGCGCGCGAGTTCGGCGCAGCGACGGCCGCGGTGCGGCAGGGTGTCGATGCCATCGTCGAGCACCCCGAGGGCGCGCGCTTCTTTCGCGGCGCGCAGATCCGCTGGAGCGGCAACGAGGTGTCGATCAGCGACGCGGGCGAGGTGCTGCGCATCGACCGCCTGGCGCTCGTCGACGAGCCGGGAGGCCCGGTCTGGTGGGTGCTCGACTACAAGCTCAGCCATGCGCCCGAGCAGCTCGACGACTATCGCGTGCAGCTGCTCCGCTACCGCGCCGCGGTCGCGCGGGCCCAACCGGGCGAGGCCGTGCGCTGCGCCTTCGTGACGGGGGACGGGAGGGTCGTCGAGGTTCCGTGAGGACGGAGCGTGTAACGGTGCAGCGCTTCACGGCAAGAAACCTCACTTTCCCGGCGTTGATCGCGCCTTCGGCGAGGGCTACGGTAGGCTCCAATCAGCCCAACTCCGCGCCCGCGATGCCGCCCGCTGCCGTTACGCTGATCCGCTCTTCTTCGCCGCCTCGCGCCTTCGGCCACTATGCCCTGGGCCGCCTGCTGGCCAAGAGCGAGCTTACGATGCTCTGGCTGGCGACCGACAACCGCACCGGCGCCGAGACGCTGCTGTCGATGCCGCGGCTGTCGCCGACCGGCGCGTCGAGCATCGGCAACTGGCTGCTCATCGCCCGGCGTGCCGCGCGCCTCGATCATCCCAACATCGCCAAGGTGGCGGAGTGCGGCGTCCACGAGCACTGGCCGTTCGTCGCGGTCGACCGTCGTGCCGGCGTGCCGCTCGACGAGTGGCTCGGCCAGCATCCGCCGCCGTCGGCGGACGACGCCGCGGCCTGGGTCGCCGGCGTCCTGCGCGGCCTGGCGTTCGGGCACGACGCGGGCATCGCGCACCTCGACCTGCAGCTGCACAACATCCTGATCAACGAGCGCGGCCAGGCGAGCGTCATGGCGCTGGCCGTCGCCCCTCCCGTTGCGCCGGAGAGCCCCCTCGCGGTCCCGCGCGGACGCGACGAAGCCGCCGCGCGGATCGAGCCCGCCGCCTTGCGTGCGCAGCGCGCCGCCGCCGAGCGCGACGTTCTCGCCTGCGGCATCGTCCTGCACCGGCTGCTCGCCGGCGCGCCGGCGCTCGACGCCAGCGACGTCGGCGCGGCGATCGCGCGGATGGCGCCGCGCGGCCGCGAGTTCGTGCGCCTGCCGTGGACGACGCCGCATCCGATCGCCGAGGCGCTGCGCGCGATCGTCAACCGCAGCACCTCGGCGCAGCTGCGCCTGCGCTATCGCAACGCGCGCACCTTCCTGGGCGCGCTCTCGGGCTGGCTCGAAGCGACCGCGGACGACGAGGGCGGGCCGGTGGCGCTGCTGCTCGATCGGCTCCGCACGGTCGGCCACCTTCCCGCGCTGCCCGGCCTGGCGACGCGAGTGCAGCGCATCACCGCGATCGAGAGCAAGCGCACCGACGAGATCGCGCGCCACCTGCTGCCCGACATGGCGCTGTCGTTCGAGCTGCTGCGGACCTACAGCTCGGCGCGCGTGCAGGGGACGCAGATCCCCGGCAACGGCCCGGTGCTGACGCTGCGACGGGTCGTCGCGCTGATCGGCGTCGACGGCGTTCGCGAGGCGGCGAACAGCCTGCGCACCTGGCCGGGCCCGCTCGACGACGACGGCGCACGCGCGCTGCGGCAGACGATCGACCGCGTCCGCCTCGCCGGCCACGTCGCGCAGTCGCTGCGGCCGGCGGGCTACGACAGCGAGGCGGTGTATCTGGTCGCGGTGCTGCAAAGCCTCGGCCGTCTGCTCCTTCGCTATCACTTCGCCGACGAGGCGGAGCAGATCCGCCAGCTGACGCTGCCGTTCCTGGCGCCTCGCGGCGACGGCGAGCCGCCCGCCGAGCAGCCGGGCCTCGACGCAGACGCGGCCGCGTACGCCGTCCTCGGCGTCGACATCGAAGCCTTCGGCCATGCGGCGACGCGCCAATGGGGCCTCGGCGACGACGTCCTCCACATGATCCGGCGCTTGCCGGTCGATGTGCCGGTGCGCAAGCCCGACACCGACGACGAGTTGCTGCGCATCGTCGCGAGCGCTGCCAACGAGGCGGTCGACGCGCTCGAGCTGCCGCCGGCCAAGGTGTCGGCGGCGCTCAACGACGTCGTTGCCCGCTACGCGCGCACCTTGCGACTGACGACGCGCATCCTCCACGATGCGCTGCGCGACGCACAGATCGCCCTCCGGAGCGACGGCGCGGAGACGTCGGCCGCTCGAGCCGACGAAGCGCATGGCGAGGCCGAGTCCGTCGCGGAGGATGCGCAGGGCGACGCGGCCTCGTCGGCCGCGGCGGCGGCCGAGGCGCTGCTAGATCGCGAGCAACACCGCTGAGCTGGCGGCGCCCGCCATCACCAGCGCGAGCAGCAGCAGCCGGCTGACGACGAGCGACTGGCGCGGCCCGGAGCGCGGCGCACGCTCGGAGAGAAACGAGGCGGAGTCGACGAAAGGCGATCGCATGGGGGTCTCGGCGGTGCAGTCGAGACTCTAGGCAGCGATGCTCCGTGCGTGAATCCGTCCGACGAGGGATGCGCGGCGCTCAGCACCAGCGCACGAGGCGGCAATGTCAGTGCCGGACTTCGCGCGCGTCGACGAGCAGCGGCGGCGCGAGCCTCGCAGGCGCCCGCCGATGCGCGGGCTGGCCGCTCGCGGGACGACGCGCCTGGTGCGTTCCCGCCGAGCTCGGCCGGACGTTGGGCGGCACGTAGTGACCGTCGCGGGTGCGGTGCGCGGGAACGTACACGTCGCCCGGCGCCGCGCCCACGTCGGCAACGACCGCCAGCGCGAGCGTGCAGAGGGCGAGGAGGGCGGGAAGGTGTCTCATCGCGGTGGTGATAGGTGACGAGCCTGACCCCGGCACTGGTCGCAACGGTTAGGGCTGCTTCGTTCCCGACCTGACCCGGTTGGCCGCGCTTCCATGCGGGGAGGCCCGTCGCCGTCGATTCTAGGCGGCCGGGCGATCCGGCTGCCGTGAACTAAAGGCGAACGCCGAGCTCTTCGCCGCCGTACTCGACGTCGAGGGGCTCGATCACGAGCCGGCGCGGCCCCGCCTCGACGCTGCCCGCCACCCAGGCGTCGACGCCGGCCTTGCGTGCCACGGCGACGGCGCGCTCGGCGTCCTCGGCCGGGACGAAGACGGCGAAGCCGGCACCCATGTTGAACGTGCCGTAGGCCTCGCGTGCGTCGAGGCCGGCCTCCTTCTGGATGAAGGAGAGCACCGCGGGCACCTCCGGCAGCTGGCGGATGCGGTAGGTCAGCGAAGCGGGATGCCGCATCAGCTTGCGCCAGCCGTGGCCGGTGACGTTGACGGCGTAGCGCACCCGGATGCCGGCGCGATGGAGCGCTTCGGTGATCGGCGGATAGAGGACGGTCGGCGCCAGCAACGCCGCGCCGAAGGACGTCGGCACCGCGCTGCCCATTTCGGTGAGGTAGCCGCGCGGCAGCCGCGTCGCGAGCTGGCGTGCGAGGCTGACGCCGTTCGCGTGGATGCCGCTCGAGGCCAGCAGGACGATAGCGTCGCCGGCCGAGAGGTGGTCGCCGAGCGACAGGCGCGACTTGGGACTCACGATGCCGGTGCAGGCTGCCGCGAGGTCGATGCGGCCGCCCTCGACGATGCCGGCGAGCGCCGGCGTCTCGCCGCCGCCCCACGACGCGCCGCACTGGTCGCAGGCCTGCTTCCAGCCGCGCACGAGCGCTGCGGCGCGTTCGCCGTCATCGAACCAGTCGGAGCCGCCGGCCGCCCAGTACGCCTGGACGACGAGCGGCGTGGCGCCGACGGTGATCAGGTCGTTGACCGCCATCGCGATCGTGTCCTGGGCGATTCCGGCGTAGTAGCTGCGACCGGTGAGGGTCGACATCTCGTCGGCGACGAGCGCCTTGGAGCCGAGGCACTCGACGATGCTCGCGAGGTAGAACGGACCCATGTCGACGACATATGCCGATTCGCCGCGCGACGATGCGACCTCGCTGAAGCCGTGACGGTCGAGATGGACGCCGGTCGCGAGCGCGGCGCGCTGCGCGTCGAGCTTGAGCGGGTCGATGCGCGCGTAGTCGACGCCGGATGCGCCGTAGCTGAGCGGGCCGGCCGGATGCGAAGCGGAAGGATTCGGGTCGGCCACGTTGGCGCGGATTATCCCGCAGCGGCCGGGCCGGCAAGGGGCGGCCCGTAGAATCGTTCGCATGTCTTCCACCGTGCTGGCGCGCAAGTACAGGCCGCGCAATTTCGAGACGCTGGTGGGGCAGGCGCACGTCGTCCAGGCGCTCGCCAACGCGCTCACCCAGCAGCGCCTGCATCACGCCTACCTCTTCACCGGCACGCGCGGCGTCGGCAAGACGACGATCGCGCGCATCCTCGCCAAGTCGCTCAACTGCACCGGTCCCGACGGCAGCGGCGGCATCACGGCCGAGCCGTGCGGCGCGTGCGCCGCGTGCCGCGACATCGACGCCGGCCGCTTCATCGACTACGTGGAGCTCGACGCGGCCTCGAACCGCGGCGTCGACGAGATCACGCGGCTGCTCGACCAGGCGGTCTACAAGCCGGTCGTCGGCCGCTTCAAGGTCTATCTGATCGACGAAGTGCACATGCTCTCGACGACGGCGTTCAACGCGATGCTGAAGACGCTCGAGGAGCCGCCCGGCTACCTAAAGTTCATCCTCGCGACAACCGACCCGCAGAAGGTGCCGCCGACCGTGCTCTCGCGCTGCCTGCAGTTCAACCTGCGGCCGATGGCGCCGGAGACGATCGTTCGCCATCTCGCGGCGATCCTCGCGAGCGAGGACGTCGCTGCCGAGCCGGGGGCATTGAAGCTGATCGCGCGCGCGGCGCGCGGCTCGATGCGCGACGCCCAGTCGCTCGCCGACCAGGCGATCGCCTACGGCAGCGGGCGCATCGAGGAAGCCGCGGTTCGGCAGATGCTGGGCGCAGTCGATCGCGGCCACGCCGCGCGCTGCATCGAGGCGGCGGCGGCTCGTGACGGCGCGGCGCTGATCGCCGCCGTCGATGGCCTGCGCGAGCTCGGCCTGTCGGCCGCCGGCGCGCTCGAGGAGATGGCGGCACTGCTGCAGGAGATGGCGATCGTGCAGGCCGTGCCCGGCGCGCTCGCCGAGGACGATCCCGATGCCGAGGTGGCGCGGCGCCTGGCCCCGCTGCTTCCCGCCGACGAGACGCAGCTCCTGTACAGCATGGTGCTGGCCGGCCGGGCCGAGATCGCGCTCGCGCCCGACGAGTACAGCGGCCTGGTGATGGTGCTGCTGCGCATGCTCGCGTTCGCGCCCGCGGACGCACGGTCGGCGTCCACCGCGCCGCCGACGCCGGTCGCGGCGCCGGCGCCGGCGTCGCGCGCGACCGCGTCGACGGCAGCCCCGATGGCGATGCCTGCGTCGGTGGCGACGCCAGCGTCTGCGGTGATGGCCGCGTCGGTGGTGACACCCGTGCGCGCGCCTGCCGTCGCGCCGGCGATGCCGGCAGCCGCCACGTCATCGGCTGGCCCGAGCGACGACCCCACGGCGCCCGCGATCGACGGCAGGCCTGCTGCCGATCTCTGGACCGCCGTCGTTCAGCGCCTCGCCGCTGCCGGCGCGATCTCGGCGATGGTTCGCGAGCTGGCGATGCAGGCCGAATGCCTTCGCGTCGTCGACGGCACTGCCGGGCGCGTCTGGCATCTGCGCGTCGAGCGCGAGAACCTGCGCACGCCTGCGCTGCGCGAGCGGCTGCAGGCTGCACTCGCGCAAGCCGAGGGTCGTGGCGAGCGGCTCGAGGTCGAGGCCGGCGCCGTCGCCGACACGCCGGCAGCGCGCGATGCCGCCGAGCGCGATCGCCGCCAGGCCGAGGCCGAGCGCGTGATCCAGGACGATCCGCTCGTCAAGGCGCTGATGGCGCAATACAAGACGGCGCGGATCGTGCCGGGCTCGGTCAGGCCGCCCCCCGGCCCGACACCCTGACGCTGCGCGCCGACGGCACGCAGGCGACGAGATCAAAGGAGCAGACGACATGATGAAGGGTCAACTGGCCGGCCTGATGAAGCAGGCGCAGGCGATGCAGGACAACCTCAAGAAGGCGCAGGACGAGCTCGCCACGATCGAGGTCGAGGGCCAGTCGGGCGCGGGCCTCGTCAAGGTGACGATGACGTGCAAGCACGACGTCAAGCGCGTCGCCATCGATCCGAGCCTGCTCGGCGAGGACAAGGACATGCTCGAGGACCTCGTCGCTGCGGCGTTCAACGACGGCCTGCGGCGCGCCGAGGAGGTGAGCCAGGAGAAGATGGGCAAGCTCACCGCCGGGATGCCGCTGCCTCCGGGCATGAAATTGCCGTTCTGATTGGCGACCGAACCTTCGCTCGAAGGCCTCGTCGAGGCCTTGCGCCGGCTTCCCGGCGTCGGCGTCAAGTCGGCGCAGCGCATGGCGTGGCACCTGCTGCAGCACGACCGCGAAGGCGCGCGCCGGATCGCCGAGGCGCTGCAGAGCGCGGTGCTTCGGGTTCGACATTGCGAGCGCTGCCACACCTTCACCGAGGCCGAGGTGTGCAGCATCTGCCGAGACCCGTCGCGCGACGTGCGCCAGCTCGCCGTCGTCGAGACGCCGGCCGATCAGGCTGCGCTCGAGCGCACCGGGAGCTACCGCGGCCTCTACTTCGTGCTGATGGGGCGCCTCAGCCCGCTCGACGGCATCGGGCCGACCGAGATCGGCGCGCGCCAGCTGCTCGATCGCGCCGGCGACGGCCAGGTCGAGGAAGTGATCATCGCCACGAACTTCACAGCCGAGGGAGAAGCGACGGCGCACGTCCTTGCCGAGGCGCTCTCGTCGCGGGGCATCCGCGTGACGCGGCTCGCGCGCGGCGTGCCGATCGGCAGCGAGCTCGAGTATGTCGATCTCGGCACGATCGCGCACGCATTCGTCGACCGCCGCTGAGCCGCGTCAGCGGCACGAATTGCGGGACCAGCGGGTTGGCGCCCGATCAGTTCTTGGCGACGACGTGCTTGTGCGTCACCGTCGTCTTGCCGGACTTGCTTCCCTTGGCGGACCCGGTGGCCGCAACGCGCGATCCGTGCGGGCTGCGCGGGCCGCCGCTCGCCATCGCGGTCGATGCGGCGCGCGCCTTGTTGGGAACGTAGACGACGATCGTCTGCCCGGAGGCGAACTTGGCCCCGCTGCCGACGTCGTTCCACTGCGCCACCTGGGCCGCGCTGACGCGATAGCGCTTGGCGACCGACTCGACGCTGTCGTGCTTGCCGGCGCGCAGCGACACCTTGCGCAGCGGCGGTGCGTCGGGCGAGAGCATGATGGTCGCGTTGTCGGCGACGGTGCTCGAGACGTCGGCGATCATCGTGTTGTTCCGGCGCGGCACGAGGAGCGTCGATCCCGCCTTGATGATCATGCGCGCAGGGATCTTGTTGACCTCGCGGAACTCTTCTTCCGGCATGCCGACCGCATGCGCCGCCTCCGCCGACTTCATCGACTTCGGCGCGATCCAGGTCGTCCAGCTCGTCAGCGGGCCGCGGTGCTGCGGCAGCTCGCGGACGAAGCGATTGGCGTTGTCGTAGGGCAGCAGGATCTGCGGCGTCCCCGCGGCGAGGATCACGGGCCGGTTCATCTGCGGATTGAGGTTCAGGAACTCGTCGTTGCTCGTGCCAGCGAGGCGGATCGCCAGGACGACGTCGATGTCGTGCTCGATCGGCACGCTCAGGAAGTAGGGGTGGTTGTACAGCTCGGGCAGCTGCAGGTTGAAGCTCGCCGGCCGGGTGACGATGTTCTTCACCGCCTGCAGCTTGGGAACGTAGCCCTGCGTCTCGGCGGGCATGCGCAGGCTCATGTAGTCGGTGGGCAGGCCGGCGCGCTGGTTCTTGGCGATGGCGCGCTGGACGCTGCCTTCGCCCCAGTTGTAGGCGGCGAGCGCCAGGTGCCAATCGCCGAACATGCTGTAGAGCTTCTGCAGGTAGTCGAGGGCGGCGCGCGTCGAGGCCAGGACGTCGCGGCGGTCGTCGCGGAAGACGTTCTGCTTGAGCTCGAAGTCGCGGCCCGTCGACGGGATGAACTGCCACATGCCCGAGGCGCGGGCGACCGACATCGCCTGCGGGTTGTACGCGCTCTCGATGAAGGGCAGCAGCGCCAGCTCGGTCGGCATGCCGCGCTTGTCGAGCTCCTCGACGATGTAGAAGAGATAGCGGCCGCCGCGCTCGGTCATGCGGGCGACGTAGTCGGGCCGCGCCGCGTACCAGCGCTCTCGGTCGCGCACCAGGTCGCTGTCGATGTCGGGCATCGCGAAGCCGCGGCGGACTCGCTCCCAGAGGTCGACGCGGGCCGCGCGCGAGTCGAGGTCGAGGCGCACCTCGGGACGAAGCGGATCGACCGGCACCGGCGCCGCGACCTGCTCGTCGCTCGGCGCGGCCGAGGCGACTTCGACGCCGGACGCCGGCGCGCTGGCCGCCGCGGGCGTCGGCGACGCGACGACGACCGGCGGCGCCTCGGGCGCCAGGACCGGCGTGGTCGGCGGCACCGACACGCACCCCGCGAGAAGAAGGATCGGCACCGCGAGCCAGTGCCAGGTCCGCGCCGCCGGGGGCTGCGTGTCGCGTCGTATCGTCATCGGAACGGGTACTTCCAGATTCGAAAAGCAGTCAGCGTATCGCCCCACGCTGCGATCGGCGCGCTCGTGCGCGAAGGCGCGAGGTAAGCGATGTGACGGGCGGTTCGGGCTGCGGTATCGGTCACGAACCGGGCACCGGGCGGTGCGTCGACGCGGCGTCGAGAGGCCGCGCGAGGGTGCGTCATTAGAATCGCCGCCATTCGAGGCGCCGGGCAACTGCGAATGCGGGCAGGGCGGTCAGGTTCATGACGGAAGGCGCGATCATACAATTGCCCCAGTGGCTGAAGTCCCCTGCGGGGCAGTACCTGCTCGCGTGGGAACAGGGTCATCTCGACCAGGCGGTCGTCGACCTGTTCGGCTTCCACGCGTTGCAGCTCGGCCTGCCGCAGCTCGATGCGCTGCGCGCCAACCGGATGCCGCATCGCTGGCTCGCGGTCGAGTCGGCGCTCGACGATGAAGTTCCTCCGGGATTGCACGAAGACCGCAGCGGCGGGGCGCCCAAGGAGAGCGCGGCCGACGACGCGCAAGCGCGGGTTCTCGTCGTGCCGCCGCCGTCGCTGCGCTGCCACTTCGACGCGTTGCCGTTTGCTGCGGCGAGCCTCGACCTCGTCATCCTGCCGCACGCGCTCGAGCTGGCCCGCGACCCTCACCTCGCGTTGCGCGAAGTCGAACGCGTCCTCGTGCCCGAGGGTCGCGTGATCATCGTGGGCTTCAATCCGGCGAGCCTGTGGGGCGCGCGCCAGAAGCTCGGTCGCTTGCGTCGCCGACTCTCGCGCAGCTCCGGTGAGCTGTTCCTGCCGCATTCCGGCGAGTTCGTCGGCTACCGCCGCCTGCGCGACTGGCTGCGCCTGCTGAGCTTCGAGGTCGAGGCGGGCCGCTTCGGCTGCTACATCCCGCCGCTCACGTCGGCGCGCTGGCTTGCCCGCTTCGCATGGATGGAACGCGCCGGCGAGCACTGGTGGCCGGTGTTCGGCGCGCTGTACTACATCGTCGCGGTCAAGCGCGTCCGCGGCATGCGGCTGGTGGGCTTGATCCGCAAGGACGCGCGCCTGAAGGCCGTCACGGCGCCCGCGCCCGCCGGCATCACGCCGACCTCGAGCCAGGTGTCGAGCGAGAGCGACGAGACCGCAGGCATCATCGGGCGATGAAATGGATCGCCTACACCGACGGCGCGTGCGCGCCGACCAACCCCGGCCCGTCAGGCTGGGGCGCCGTGCTCATCGCGCCTGACGGCAGCGGCGAGTCGGACCACTTCGGCTACATCGGCCTCGGCACGAACCAGATCGCCGAGCTCACGGCCGCGATCGAGGGTCTGGCGCTCGTTCCCCCCGGCGCCGAGGTCGAGCTCGTCTCCGACAGCCAGTACGTCCTCAAGGGACTCACCGAATGGCGCGCCTCGTGGGAGCGCAAGGGCTACCGCAACTCGAAGGGCGATCCGGTCGCCAACCTCGCGCTCTGGAAGCGCCTGTTCGCCGCAGCCGACGAGCGGCGCGTCACCGTGCGCTGGGTGCGCGGCCACAATGGCGACCGCTGCAACGAGAAGGCGGACGCCCTTGCCAACAAGGCGCTGGCGCTGAAGACGCGAAGCGACGCCTGACGGCGCGCTGCGCCCTACGGCAGGCTGCGCTCGACCTCGAGCAGCTGGAAGCGCGCCAGCGCCAGGTTCGTGCGGTGCTTCTCGAGCAGCGCGACGAGTACCAGGTCGGCGTGACGCTGCAAGGCGCGGATCAGCACGTGGCGCGATCCTGCCGTCGTGATCACCTCGTCGATCGGATCGGTCAATCCCATCGTGAGCGCCGCGGTGCGGTGCGATGCGAGCACCTGGGCGCACGACGCCGCGGCGAGTTCCATGTCGAGCGATCCGGGATCGCGTGCCTCTTGCGCGAGCACGAGCCCGGTGGCGGCCTCGACGAGCGCGCAGCCGAGCAGGCCGTCGAGCTTGAGCAGGCTGGCGAGCGCCTGTCGCCCGCGCGCCGCGTCGAGAACGGGGCGTGCGGCGACCGCGGTCGCGGCGGCGTCGCTGTCGACGCTGCCGAGCGCCTTGGCGACGCCGGCGTCGCCGTCGATCTCGCCGACCCTGATCGGGAAATCGCTCGCGCCGAGCATCGGCGAGACCGCCGCCGGATCCCATGCGGGTTGCAGCCTCGCTTCGTTCCACACGTTCAGCATCGCGTTCCAGACCGACGACGCGCCGGTCATCGGCTCGCTGACGATGTGGACGTGGAGGCGCTCGGGCCAGACGATCGCTTCCACCTTCGCGTTGATCCAGTTCGCGTTCGGCGGGAGCTGGAACAGCAGGTGCGCGCAGCGCCACGTCGGGAGGCTGGTCGCGTGCTTGAGCGAGCCGAGCAGCGCGTCAATGGCGTGCGGCTGCATCGGGCCGATGATCACCGCCGTCATCTGGCTGCGCTCCATCAGCGCGACCGGGATCTCGGCGTTCTCGGGTCCGGGGGCGCGCACGTCGGCGTGGAAGATGCGCAGCGTGTCCTCGTGGCGGCGCACGAGCATCGTCCGCTCGATCATCGCGATTGTCCGCAGCGTCGATTGCTCGCGCAGGTGGAGCTTCTCGATCGGCCGGCCGCCCGCGTCGGAGAGCGCCTTCACCACCGACGACGCCCACACGCCGACCGGGTCGAGCAGCGTGATCATCGAGGTGGCGGTCTCGAGGTCGGCGCGCGTCGCGGCGAAGTGCTCGCGGATCGCCTGCGCCGGCGACCCCGTGACGACGAGATCGCTGACGTGGCGATCGATGATCTGGCCGCGATCGTTGACCTCGGTCGCGATGCTTTCCATGATCGCGGTGGCGGCGAAGTCCTGGCTGCCGCCGACGACCTGGGTGTCCTCGAAGTCGGACGACTTGGGCTTGGTCTCGCGAGCGGACCTCAAGTCCCCGAAGAGCGATGTCAGCATGGCGGCTCCTGGTGCCGAACAAGACCGGTCCGGCCCCATCCACGGCGAGCAGTCTAGGCGCGGCGGGTACGTACGTTTGGTTACAGCGACGCGCGGCAGCGGCCGGCCGATGGCCGGGCGCGGCGACCGCTCGTGCCCCATCGCGACGCCCCGCGACGCCGCTAGATCCGCTTGATCCGCCCGCTGCCGACGATCGCGACCTGGGGCACCGCCGCGCCGCTGTGATGGACTTCGCCGCTGCCGGCGATCGACGCGCGCAGCGCCGTCTCGGCACGCACGCGAGCCTCCCCGCTCCCCGCGACGACCACGGAGACGTCGTCGGCGATCAGCCGTTCCGTGTCGCACCGGCCGCTGCCGCCGATGCTCGCCGACAGCGCGCGCGACCGACCGTCGGCACGGACGGTGCCGCTGCCGCCGATCGCGACGCCGAGCTTGTCGACCTCGAGCTCGGCCAGGTCGATCGTTCCCGAGCCGCCGAGGGAGGTCTCGAGCTTGGCCGTCTTCATCGCTTTCGCCGAGATGCTCCCCGATCCGCCGACCGCGAGGTGGTCCAGGCGCACGTAGTCGATCGTGACGACGATCGGCGTGACCGGCTCGACGCGGGTCTCGGGCGGCAGGTCGATCTGCAGGCTGCGATCGCCGCCGCCTTTGAGTTGGGTCCGCACGAGCGGGACGATGTTGGCGTCGGCAACGACCTCGATCGCCTCGCGCGACCCCGCCCGCAGGACGACGGCGAAAGGTCCGCCGAGGCCGATCCCGGTGAACGCGCCGATGTCGCGGCGCTGCGTGGCGGCCACGCCGGAGCCCTTGACCAGGGTCACGGCCGCGCTCGCACGGCGCGCGAAAGGCAGGAGGGCAAGGCCGGCGAAGGCGAGCAAGGGTCTGCGTGCGAGGCTCATGGGTCATCTCCGAGGGTCGATGCGCGACATCTTGTCCGAACCGCGGCCGCGCGGCCACCGTCGCGCGACAGACCGTGATCTCGACGGAACACGCGGTCGCCGATCGCGACGAGCTGCAGGAGGGAATCGACGGCCCTTCGCCGACGCGACCGGGCGTCCGCGTCTAGGATGGGCGACTCGTTCGACCCGTCGCGTTCCCGACCCGCCCTCCCGTGACCGCCTCCGCCGTTTCTCCGCCTGCTTCCTCCGCGCGTCAGGACGCCACCGTGATGGGCCTCGTCGGCCTCGCGCACTGCGTCAGCCACTTCAGCCAGCTGCTGCTGCCGCCGCTCTTTCCCTGGCTCAAGGAGGCCTTTCACGCCAGCTACGCCGAGCTCGGCGTGCTGCTGACGGTCTTCTTCGTCGTCTCGTGCGCGGTGCAGGCGGTGTCGGGCTTCATCGTCGACCGGTTCGGACCGCGCCCGATCCTGTTCGGCGGCATCGCGCTGCTCGCCGCCGCGGCGTTCGGCTTCGCCGCGAGCACGAGCTACGCGATGCTGGTGCTCTTCGCGGTCGTCGCCGGCATCGGCAACGGCGTCTTCCATCCGGTCGACTACACCTTGCTCAACCGCAAGGTGCACACGTCCCGGCTCGGCCATGCGTTCAGCGTGCACGGCATCACAGGCAGCCTCGGCTGGGCGCTCGCGCCGGCGCTTCTCGTGCCGATCGCGCTCGCGTCCAGCTGGCGCGTCGCGCTCGCGAGCGCCGGGGTGCTCGTGCTGGTCGTGCTGGCCGTGCTGGCCCTCAACCATTCGCGCCTGCGCATCGAGACGTCGATCGCGGTCTCGCGCGTGGCCGACAAGGCGAGCGCGCTCGCCGCGCCGGGCGGCAGCCTCGGGTTCCTGCGCATCCCGGCGGTCTGGATGTGCTTCGGCTTCTTCTTTC
>DATIDZ010000319.1:0-4727 GCA_035456045.1 Caldimonas sp. | reverse complement strand
GTCGAGAACGAGCGCGGCGCAGCGGACGGGCATCGGCTCGGCGCCGGTCAGGAGGCTGCGCAAGGCGCGGCCGACCTGCAGGCCCATCTTGGCGTCGAGCAAGGTCGAGATGGTGCCGCCGCTGACGAAGGCGCTCACGGTCCCCGCGGCGCTCGCCAGCAGGGCGGCGGGCGAGTCGCCGCTCGCCTTCAGTGCGGCGTGTCCATGCAGCGTCCCGCTGAGCAGGCTGTTCGCGGCCTTCGCGGGCAGGAGCGATTCGATCTCGATCCCGCTCACGTCGAGCTCGGCATCGCCGCGCAACGGCGTGCTCGTGGTGTCGACGCTGGCCTTGCCGCTCGCGCGGCCGTCGCCGACGCCCACATCGAAGCGCGACACCGTGAGCTTTCCGGCCGAGTACGCCGCGTCGATGCGGCCACCCCGCAGCCACGGCAACCCTTCGCCGTGCAGGCGACGCGCGGCGAAGCCGAGCTCGACATCGACCGGCCGACCGGGCGGCGCATCGGACGGCTCGCCGCGGCCGCGTTCACCCGCTTGCGCCACGTGCCGGCCGGCGAGCGCGCGCAAATCGGCCAGGCTCGTCGACTCGCTCGTCAGCTTGGCGCCGACGACATTGCGCTCGTCGCCGCGCGTCCAGCTCAGCTCGCCGGCGAGATCGGTCGCGCCGAGTCGTCCTCGCGCCACCGACAGCACGTAGCGCCCGGGCGAGCCCTTCAGCTCTCCGGAGGCTGCGATCCCCTTCGCCTCGGGCCGACGCGCGCCGAGCAGCGCGGCGAAAGGCACGAGCGACGGCGCGGCCACCGACACGCGCGCGTCGACGATCGGATCGCGGACGATGTCGCCCAGATGGCCGTCGAAGTCGAGTCGCGCGCCGCCCGACGTCGCCTGCCCGCGCGCGCGGAAGGCGCGACCGGTCTCGGCAAACGTGAGCACGTCGCTGGTGGCCGCGTCGACGGCGAAAGGAACGCCGCGCCAGGTGCCGCGGATCGCGAGCCGGGTCGGCATCGCCTCCGCATCGGTCGTGCCGTCGGACGCGGCCGCTCGGGCCGCGCTGCCCGAATCGGGCGTGGCCTTCGCCTCGAGGTCGAGCTCGAGCCGCTCGTGCAGCAAGCGCAGGGTCGCGTTCTCGCCGCGGATCGAGAGCACCTTGAACCGCCCCGGGCCGCGGTCGTCCGGGTGGCTCAGGCGCCAGTTGCGAAGGCCATCGGCGCGACGCTCGAGATCGATCTGGCCGTCGCGCAGCACGAGGAGCGCGATCACCGGCCTTCGCTCGCGCAGGCTCAGCCAGGAGAACACCGCGGTCGCCGACTCGAGCGCGGCGAAGGGACGGCTGGCGTCGGCCCAGGGCGCGTTGTCGATGCGGACGCCGCGAAAGTGGACCGCCGGCTGCAAGGCTCCGGTCAACGTCACCCACATCGAATCGAAGCGGACCGGACGCTGCGCGCTGGCAGAGAGCCGGTGACTCATCAGCGGTGCGAGCCACCACGGCTGCAGAAGCAGCGCGAGCACGACCACGAGGACGAGCGCGGCGACGATGGCGAGGCCGCGACGCGCCATGCGAAGGCCAGACATCGGTGCGCTCACTCCCGCGGCCGCCCTGTCGCGAAGGCGCGCGGCCGAGCCGATGACGCGCGATCGTCCGACAGCGGCTTCGTCGGCCGGGCGGGAAACTTGATGCGAACCCTCCACGAGACCCGAGGAGCCCTCGCGATGAGCGCACCCACGAATCGCGCCGATCCGCCGACGGCGAGCACCGAGCAGGCCGAGCTCGACCCGCGAGCGACGGGCACCAGCGCAGGCAACCCCGCTCCGGGCAGCGACGCCGCGGGCGCGGCGACCGAGCGGCCGGCACGAGCCGGGCAGACCGAGCGGCGAAGCCGCGCCGATGCCGGCTCGACGCAGCGCAGCGACGACGATGAAGAGGACGACGAATGGCGCCATGAGCCCGTCGCGCCGGTCGACGAGCCGAACCCGCTGCGCTCGCTCGGCAAGGCGGTCGGCGACACGCTGACCGGGACGGAGCCGGATCCGCCCGAGCCCTCGAAGCGCTGACCGCGTCCCGGGCGAAGGTCAGCGGCGGCGCCGATCGGGGCGAGGCCTTCGACGCACACGTCCAGCGCTCAGGCGGCCTTCTTCGCCTTCGACGACGCGCCCTTCGCCGGGCGCGCGGGCGTGCTTTCCGGGGACGCGCTGCGTGCGGCGCTCTTCTTCGCCGCTGCCGATTTCGCGCTCGCGGTCTCGGCACGGCTGCCTGCGCCCTTTCGCGACGCCAGGCTCTTCTTCAGCAGCTCGGTCAGGTCGACGACGTTGGTCGCCGGCCCCGCCGTGCCCGCATCCTCGAGCGGCGTCACCTTCTCGGTCTTGCCGGCCTTGATCCGTTGCGCGGCGAGCGCGTGGATGGCGGTCGTGAACTTGTCGGCGTAGTCGTTCGGGTTCCACCGGCCCGTCATGTCGCGGACGAGCTGGACCGCCATTTTCAGCTCGCCCTCCTTCGGCTTGACGGCACCCTTGCCTGCGCCCGGGAACGCGACCTCGTCGCGCGGCCGCAGCTCCTCGGCCCATCGGATCGTGTTGAGCAGCAGCGCGTCGCCGTCGGGAATGAGCGCGGCGAGCCGCTCCTTGGTGTGCATGACGACGCGTCCGATGCCGATCACCTTGGCCGCCTGCATCGCGTCGCGCAGCAGCGCATAGACCTTCTCGCCCTTGGCGAGCGGCGCGAGGTAGTAGGGCTTCTCGAGGTAGGTGAAGGGGATCTCGCCTGCGGGAACGAACCTCTCGATCTCGATCGTCTGCGTGGAGACGGGATACGCCTCCTTGATCTCCTCGTCGCTCAGGACCACGTAGTCGCCGTCGGGCTGCTTGATGCCCTTGACGATGTCCTCGCGATCGATCTCCTTGCCGGTCCGCTTGTTGACGCGCTTGTAGCCGACGGGGTCCATCGTCCGCTTGTCGAGCCAGTCGAAATCGATGCCGATCTCCTGCGACGCCGGATAGAGGGCAACAGGCACGTGCACCAGGCCGAAGCTGATGGCTCCTTTCCAGATGACTCTCGACATGGGCTCTCCAGGCGTTGGCTCGGCTTGATTTGTCTACAGTCGAAGCGGCGCGTCGTTTGCCGCCTCATGCCATGGATCCACAGACCGACCCTTCGTCGCGCGAGCCCAGCCGCGCCGCGGTCGACGCGCTGCCGGGCCCGACACTGCTCGAATTCGGCACGTCGTGGTGCGGCCATTGCCGAGCCGCGCAGCCGCTGATTGCGAATGCGCTGGCCGGGCGCCCCGGTGTTCGACACCTCAAGGTCGAGGATGGCAGCGGCCGCAAGCTCGGTCGCTCGTACGGGGTCAAGCTCTGGCCGACGCTCGTCTTCCTGACCGACGGCCGCGAAGCCGCCCGTCTGGTGCGCCCGCGCGAGGCCGGCGCGATCGCCAAGGCACTCGAGCTCATCGCCCCCGGCGCGTGACGCTCGGTTGCCGGTCGCCCGGCAAGCCCGCTTACGGCTTCGGCCCGTTCGACGCGGTCGTGTTCGACCCGGTCGGGTTCGACGCCTCGCCGTGGGCATCCTTCTTCTCGACGGTGCCGAACTTGGCGTCCGCACGGGCAGTCGTGTCGCGCGCCTTGACCGCGACCTTGTGGCCGGCGCTGCGGCTTTCGTTGGCGACCTTGTGGCCGACATGACGCCCTTCGCTGGCGACCTCGTGGCCGACTTCGCGCGTCGCTTCCGCGGCCTTGTGCGTGCCGCGGCGGGCCGAGTCGGCCACGTCGTGGGCCTGCTCGCGCGCCGACGCGTTTCCGGCGCGGTAGTTGGCCAGCGCCTCTTCGCGATTGCGGTCGCGGCGCGCCTGGTCGGCTTCGCTGGAATAGGTTTCGGCGCTGGCAGCGCACGACACGACGGCGAGCAGGGCGAGAACGAGCTTGGGCGGAGTTTTCATTACATTCCTCGGCATGTCATGGACAAACGATCGCGCATCGATGGATGTGCGGGCACGAGGAAGTGTCGAGCGCGGGGCGACCCGGGCGCCAGGGCGCTTGGCTGAACCGCGTGGCCGACACCGGCCCGTCCGCGCGTCGGAGTTCCCCTACCTCCCGGACGGAGATTGCCCCCCTTCATGAAGATCGCCACCTTCAACGTCAACGGCATCACCGCCCGGTTGCCGCGCTTGCTCGAGTGGCTCGCCGAGTCGCGCCCCGACGTCGCCTGCCTGCAGGAGCTGAAGACATCCGACGAGACCTTCCCCGTCGACGCGCTGAAGGCGGCGGGCTACGGCGCCATCTGGCACGGGCAGAAAGGATTCAATGGCGTCGCCATCCTGGCGCGAGGCGAAGATCCGGTCGAGCGCCGACGCGGACTGCCCGGCGATCCCGACGACACGCACAGCCGATACATCGAGGCGAGCACCCACGGGATGGTCGTGGCGTCCATCTACCTGCCCAACGGCAACCCGCAGCCGGGGCCGAAGTTCGACTACAAGCTGGCGTGGTTCGCGCGCCTCGCCGAACACGCCCAGACGCTGTTCGCGAGCGAGCGGCCGGTCGTCCTCGCCGGCGACTACAACGTCGTCGCGACCGACGAGGTCGGCGACATCTACTCGCCGCGCTCGTACCTCAACGACGCGCTGCTGCAGCCGGCGACGCGCGAGGCGTATCGCAACCTGCTCGCGCAGGGCTGGACCGATTCGCTCCAACACCTGCACCCGGGCGAGGCGATCTACACGTACTGGGACTACTTCCGC
>DATIDZ010000318.1:0-5196 GCA_035456045.1 Caldimonas sp. | reverse complement strand
GGCGACGACCTGCAGCTCGTGCGGCCGCACGTACGCCGTTCGCGGGTCGGCGGGCGAAGCGCCTTCGGCGACGCCGGCCGCGCTCGCTTGGCGGAACAGGTTGACGTCGCCGAGGAACTGCAGCACGAACGGCGACGCCGGATGGTCGTAGACCTCGTCGGGCGGTCCGTCCTGCTCGATCCGTCCCTGGTTCATCACGACGATGCGGTCGGCGACCTCCATCGCCTCTTCCTGGTCGTGGGTGACGAAGACGCTCGTGACGTGCATCTCGTCGTGCAGGCGGCGCAGCCACCGGCGCAGCTCCTTCCTCACCTTGGCATCGAGCGCGCCGAACGGCTCGTCGAGGAGCAGCACCTTCGGCTCGACCGCGAGCGCGCGGGCGAGGGCGATGCGCTGGCGCTGCCCGCCGGAGAGCTGGTGCGGGTAGCGATCGGCAAGGCGGTCGAGCTGGACGAGCGCGAGCAGCTCGGCGACCTTCGCGCGGATCGCCGCCTCGTCGGGCCGCACCGGCTTCGGCCGCACGCGCAGGCCGAAGGCGACGTTCTCGAAGATCGTCATGTGGCCGAACAACGCGTAGTGCTGGAAGACGAAGCCGACGCGGCGCTCGCGCACGTCGGCGTCGGTCGCGTCCTCGCCGTGGAAGAGGACCGTTCCCGAGTCGGGCACCTCCAGGCCGGCGATGATGCGCAGCAGCGTCGTCTTGCCCGAGCCGGACGGGCCGAGCAGCGCGACCAGCTGCCCGGCCGGGATGTCGAGGCTGAGGTCGTCGCAGACGACGGTCGGGCCGAAGCGCTTCTGCAGGTGGCGGACCTCGATGCCCATCAGCGCGCTCCCGTGGTTCCCGCCGCCGACGCAGCGACGCGCCGCTCGACGACGTACTTGAGGGCGAGCGTCACGAGCGCCAGCCCGGCGAGCAGCGACGCGACCGCGAACGCCGATGCGAACTGGTATTCGTTGTAGAGGATCTCGATGTGCAGCGGCATCGTGTTGGTCTGGCCGCGGATGTGGCCGGAGACGACGCTCACTGCGCCGAACTCGCCCATCGCGCGCGCGTTGCAGAGGATGACGCCGTAGAGCAGCGCCCACTTGACGTTGGGCAGCGTGATGCGGCGAAAGATCTGCCAGCCACCCGCGCCGAGGACGCGCGCGGCTTCCTCCTGCTCGGTGCCCTGCGCCTGCATGAGCGGGATCAGCTCGCGGGCGATGAACGGGAAGGTGATGAAGATCGTCGCGATGACGATGCCGGGCAGCGCGAAGATGATCTTCAGGTCGTGGTCGCGCAGCCATTCGCCGAGCCAGCCCTGAAGGCCGAAGACGAGCACGAAGATGAGGCCGGCGATGACGGGGCTGACCGAGAACGGCAGGTCGATGAAGGTGAGCAGCAGGTTCTTGCCGCGGAAGTCGAACTTGGCGATCGACCACGCCGCGGCGATGCCGAAAACGAGGTTGAGCGGCACCGAGATCGCCGCCGCGAGCAGCGTGAGCTTGATCGCCGACACCGCGTCGGGCTCGCTGATCGCGGCGAGATAGACGTCGAGACCCTTCTTCAGCGCCTCGACGAAGACGGCGACCAGCGGGACGAACAGGAAGACGGTCAGGAAGGCGAGCGCGACGCCGATCAGGAGGCGGCGCACCCAGGCCGGCTCGGTGGTCGCGTCGCTGACCCGGGGCGGCGTCACGTCGCCCGCGCCGAGCGGGGCCGCGACAGCGAGTGCGTCGGCGCTCATCGGCCTTGCCTCGACCGCGTCCAGGCCTGCAGGCCGTTGATCGCGAGCAGCAGGGCGAACGCGGCGACGAGCATGACGACGGCGATCGCGGTCGCGCCGGCGACGTCGAACTGCTCGAGCTTGGTGATGATGAGGAGCGGCGTGATCTCGGAGACGAGCGGCAGGTTGCCGGCGATGAAGATCACCGAGCCGTACTCGCCGAGGGCACGCGCGAACGCGAGCGCGAAGCCGGTGAGGAGCGCCGGCGTCAGCGTCGGCAGGATGACGCGCGCGAAGGTCTGCCACCGGGTCGCGCCGAGGATCGCCGCAGCTTCCTCGACCTCCTTCTGCAGGTCCTCGAGCACCGGCTGCAGGGTGCGGACGACGAACGGCAAGCCGATGAAGGTGAGCGCGACCCAGACGCCGACCGGCGTGAAGCTGACCTTGAACGGCAGCCACTGACCGATCCAGCCGTTGCCCGAGTAGAGCGCGGTGAGCGCGATGCCGGCGACCGCCGTCGGCAGCGCGAAGGGCAGGTCGACGAGCGCGTCGACGAGGCGGCGCCCCGGGAACTCGTAGCGCACGAGCACCCAGCACACGACGAGGCCGAAGACCGCGTTGGCGAGCGCGGCGGCGAACGAGGCGCCGAAGGTCAAGCGGTAGGACGCGACGACGCGCGGCGCCGACACCGCGTTCCAGAATGCCGGCCACGTCATCGTGAACGTCTTCAGGAACGCCGCCGACAGCGGCACGAGGACGATGAACGAGAGATAGAGCAGCGTGAAGCCGAGCGCGAGGTCGAACCCCGGGAGGACGCTGTGCCGCTTCAGCAGCGCGCGGGACAGCAGCATGCGCAGCCGCGTCTTCCGCTATTTCTTGGCGGCGAGGATCTGGTCGTAGATCGCGCCGTCGTCGAAGTGCTCCTTCTGCGCCTTCGACCAACCGCCGAAGACCTCGTCGATGGTGAAGGTCTGCACCTTCGGGAAATCCTTGCCGTACTTGGCAAGGAGGGCCGGCGAGCGCGGCCGGATCTGGTGCTTGGCCGCGATCTCCTGGGCCTCGTCGGACCAGAGGAACTTGAGGTACCCCTCGGCCTGCTTGCGGGTGCCCTTCTTGTCGACGACCTTGTCGATCAGCGCGACCGGGTTCTCCGCCAAGATCGTCGACTTCGGATAGACGACGTCGAACTGGTCGCCGAACTCCGCCTTGATCAGGTTGACCTCGCTCTCGAAGGTGCAGAGGGCATCGCCGATGTTGCGCTGCGCGAACGTGGTCGTCGCGGCGCGGCCGCCGCCGTCGAACACCGGCACGTTGGCGAAGATCTTCTGCACGAGCTCCTTCGCCTGCGCCGGCGTGCCGCCCGCCTTGATCGCCGAGCCCCAGGCGGCGACGTAGGTGTAGCGGCCGTTGCCCGTGATCTTCGGGTTCGGGATGACGACGCTCGTCCCCGGCCTGGCGAGGTCGGGCCAGTCGCGGATGCCCTTCGGATTGCCCTTGCGGACCAGGATCACCGTGACCGAGGTGGTAGGCGCGGCGTTGTTGGGCAGACGCTTGGCCCAGTCCTCGGGGATCAGCTTGGCGCGCGCGATGGCGTCGATGTCGCTCGACTGGTTCATCGTCACGACGTCGGCCTCGAGTCCGTCGATGACGCTCCTGGCCTGCTTGCTCGAGCCGCCGTGCGACTGGTTGACGGTCACGTCCTCGCCGGTCTGCTGCTTCCAGCTGCGCTGGAACGCCGGGTTGATTTCCTTGTAGAGCTCGCGCGCGACGTCGTAGCTGACGTTGAGGAGCGTCACGCCGGCCGCCTCGGCGGCGAATGGCGCGAAGGCGGTGGCCAGGAGGGCGGCGAGGACGCCGCGGCGGGTCGCGTGACGGAGGGCGCTGGACATGGCGGAAACGCTCGGAAGAACCAAACCCACCATGTTAGGTCAGCCCCGGCGCGGCCAACGATTGCCTGGTTGGTAGCTTATGCCGGGCGGGGGGCGACGAGGCGGCTCGGGACGAGGGCGCGGACGTGCTCGACGAGGGCCGGATCGATGTCGGCCGCCAGTGCCCCGACGAGCGCGCCGCGGATCAGCCGGTCGGCGGTCGACGCCAGCGGCATCACCGGCCCGAAGAAGCGCGCACCCGAGGCGTCGGCGATGAGCAGGGTCGGAAAGTTCTCGATGTCGAGGTCGCCGAGCGCGTCGGCGTCGTCCTCGATGTCGATCCAGGCGAAGTCGGCCTCGCCGCCGAGCTGGGCGGCCAGCGCGGCGAAGGTCGCGCCGTATTCGCGGCAGGCGACGCACCACGCGGCGCACAGGCAGGCGACCCACGGCCGCTCGGTCGACATCGCCGCGGCGCTACGACGCGACGTGGAGCATGTCGTGGATCTCGTGCTCGTGCGTGGGCGGTCCGTCGAGGTTGACGGTCTGCCAGCCGTTGTCGTACTCGACGACGCGAAAGCGCCGCATCGGCATCATGCCGTGCGACGTCGGAAAGAGCGCGAACACGTCGTCGCCGCGCTGCAGGGCGGCGACGACCTCGGAGACGTCGGCGATCGCCGGCTCCGTATGCCACTCGTTGGTCTCGGTGTTCACCGGGCCCCACTCGACGCCGGTGACGCGTCCGTCCTCGTCGAGCCGGACTTTCGCTACCGCATGGACTTTCATTGCGACCCCTGTTCGATCCGTCGAAAGAACAGTATGCCGCGCCCGCCGTCACGCGTCGCCGCGAAGGATCCATTCGGCGGCACGCTCGGCGATCATGAGCGTCGGCGAATTGGTGTTGCCGCTGGTGATCGTCGGCATGACGCTGGCGTCGACGACGCGCAAGCCTTCGACGCCGTGGACGCGCAGGCGCGCGTCGACGACCGCCATCGGGTCGGTGCGCGGGCCCATCTTCGCCGTGCCGACCGGATGGAAGATGGTCGTACCGATGTCGCCGGCGAGCGTCGCCAGGTCGGCGTCGCTCTCGAACTGCGCGCCGGGCTTGATCTCCTTCGGCCTGAACGGCGCCAGTGCGGGCTGGGCCACGATGCGGCGCGTCACCCGCAGGCTCTGGGCGGCGATGTGGCGGTCGTCGGCGGTCGACAGGTAGTCGGGCGCGATGCGAGGCGGCGTCGCCGGGTCGGACGAGCGGATGCGCACGTGGCCGCGGCTGGTCGGATTGAGGTTGCACACGCTGGCCGTGAACGCGTTGAACGGGTGCAGCGGCTCGCCGAACGCGTCGAGCGAGAGCGGCTGGACGTGGTACTCGAGGTTCGGATGCGGCCGCTCGGGGCTGCTGCGGGTGAACGCGCCGAGCTGCGACGGCGCCATGCTCATCGGGCCGCTGCGCTTCCACGCGTAGTGCAGGCCGATCATCGCCTTGCCCCAGAGCGTCGCCGCCAGGGTGTTGAGCGTCTTCGCCCCCTCGACGCCGTAGACCGCGCGGATCTGCAGATGATCCTGCAGGTTCGCGCCGACACCCGGCAAGGCAAGCCGGGACGCGATGCCGTTCGCCGCGAGCA
>DATIDZ010000317.1:0-3749 GCA_035456045.1 Caldimonas sp. | reverse complement strand
AGCCGCGCGCGCCGCCATTGTGGCAGCGCCGCAATGGCCCGCGCGCGGCCGGGTCACTCCGTGGGCGTGCAATCGATCGCGAATCGCGATGCATCGCGATTCGCGATCGTCGCCAGGCGGGCGGTTCGCAGAATCGGGTCCGATCCCGACGACCGCCGCACCGATGGACGCCGCCACTTTCCTCTCCGCCCTGCTGGCGATCGTCGTGATCGACCTCGTGCTCGCCGGCGACAACGCCATCGTCATCGCGCTGGCCGCGCGCAGCCTGCCTCCGGCGCTTCGCCGGCGCGCGATCGTCTGGGGCGCGATCGGGGCGATCGGCGTGCGCAGCCTGATGACGGTGATCGTCGTCTGGCTGCTGCACATCCCGGGGCTGCTGCTGGCCGGCGGGCTGGCGCTGCTCTGGATCGCCTACCGGCTCCTCGTTCCGGACGACGAGGGCGACGACCGCCACGCAGAGGCGCCGGCGACCTTCTGGGGCGCGATGCGCACGATCGTCATCGCCGACGCGGTGATGGGCCTCGACAACGTGCTCGCC
The DNA here is from genome assembly GCA_035456045.1 of Caldimonas sp. Lineage (GTDB taxonomy): Bacteria > Pseudomonadota > Gammaproteobacteria > Burkholderiales > Burkholderiaceae_C > Schlegelella_A. Next base: position 3,211 of record DATIDZ010000317.1, on the reverse strand, counting down.
GTCGCCGGGGCAGCGCACGGCAGCTACCTGCTCGTCGTCGCCGGCCTCGTCATCAGCGTGCCGATCGTCGTCTGGGGCAGCACGGTCGTGCTCAAGGTCGTCGACCGCTTTCCCGGCGTCGTCTACGTCGGCGCGGGCGTCCTCGTCTGGACGGCCGCGAAGATGATCGGCGGCGAGCCGCTCCTGCGGCCGGCGATGCAAGCCGTGCCCTCGCTCGGCTCGCTCCTCTACCTCGCGATTCCGATCGTCCTAGCCCTGGCGTTCCTCAGGAACCATCGACGGCTCGAATCGCGGATCCACGCGCGCCTGACGGCGTCGGCCCATCGGCGGCCGATCGGTTCGAGCGCGATCGTCCGCGCCGGGACCGCCGGTTCCGAGACCGCGACGCCGGCCTTCCCCTCGGCAGCTCCCGGAGATCGTCCGATGCTCAACATCCTCGTCCCTGTCGACGGCTCGGCGAACGCGCTCCGCGCGGTGCGTCACGCGATCTCCGAGTACCGCCGCCACCACGACCTGCGCGTCCATCTGCTCAACGTGCAGCCCCGCCTCTCGCGCCACGCGGCGCGCTTCGTCGGCCGCGCCCACCGCGACGGCTGGCTGCATGACCGCGCCGAGACCGCGATGTCGGCGGCGGTCGCGCTCCTCACCGACGCCGGCGTGCCGCATGCGAAGCACTGGGCGACCGGCGAGCGCGCCGAGCAGATCTGCCGCGCCGCGAAGCGCCTGGACGTCCACCACATCGTCATCGGAACGGCGCGCAAGAACTCGCTCACGCGCATGCTCGAGGACTCGACCACGCACCGCCTGCTCGAGACGACGCCGGTGCCGGTCGAGGTGATCGCCGGCGAGGCCGTCTCGCGCTGGGAGCGCTGGGGGCTGCCGGCGGGTGTCGTCGGCCTCGGCGGCCTGCTCGTGCTCGCGATCGACTGAGCGCCGCGCCCTGCCGCGCCGCCGTCAGCTCGCCTGGTACGCGAGCCTGACGTAGATCGGCGCGAACGCCTCGGCCTGCGTCACCTCGAGCAGGTGCTCGCGCGCGAGCTCGAGCAGGGCGATGAAGGTGACGACGACGACCGGTGCGCCCCGGTCGACGTCGAACAGCTCCTCGAACAGCGCGAAGCGGCGCCCCTGCAGCGCGCGCAGGACGATGCTCATGTGCTCGCGCACGCTGAGGTGCTCGCGCGAGATGAGGTGATGCTGGTTGAGCCTGGCGCGCTTGACGATCTCGATCCAGGCGTTGCGCAGGTCGAACGGGTCGACGTCGGGCAGGCGCTCCGCGCTCGCCTCGTCGATCGTCACCTGGGCGCGCAGGAAGTCGCGGCCGAGGAGCGGCAGCGCATCGAGGCGGGCGGCCGCGAGCTTCATCTGCTCGTACTCGATCAGCCGGCGCACGAGCTCGGCGCGCGGGTCATCGGGCTCCTTGCCGTCGGCGCTCTTCTTCGGCGGCAGCAGCATGCGCGACTTGATTTCGATCAGCATCGCCGCCATCAGCAGGTAGTCGGCGGCGAGCTCGAGATTGCGCGAGCGGATCTGCTCGACGTAGGCGAGGTACTGGCGCGTCACGCTCGCCAGCGGGATGTCGAGGATGTTGAAGTTCTGGCGCCGGATCAGGTAGAGGAGCAGGTCGAGCGGCCCCTCGAAGGCCTCGAGGAAGACCTCGAGCGCATCGGGCGGGATGTAGAGGTCGTGCGGCAGGTCGAACAGCGGCTCGCCGTACAGCCGCGCGACGGCGATGCTGTCGACGACCTCTTCTGCCACTTCGGCGAGTGCTTCCATCGGCGACCCGGACGCGAGCTCAGCGCTGCTTGGTCTGGTAGACGTACGGCTGCTGGCGGACGCGCGCGTCCTCGTACTCGGTCTCGGCCTGGAGGTCGACGCGACGGTCCCACCAGATCGCCCGGCCGCGGCGCTGCTCGTCCTCGAGGGTCGGCTTCTTGGCCTTCAGCTCGTCGATGAACGAGGAGATGTCGGACTTGTACGGCTTCCAGAACCAGGGCATGGCGGCAGGGAGGGCGAAAGGAGAGAGTCTAAGCGGCCGGAGCGGGCCGCCCTGCGACGCGGGGACGGCTCAGGCCGCGACCCGTCGCAGGTGCTGCCCGTCGCGCAGGAAGCCGTGCGGCTCGCCCGTGATCCAGCGCGCCAGCTCGTCGAGCCGGGCGGTGCCGACCTCGAAGGCGGGGAACACCACGCTCACGGTCTCGAAGCCGTCGAGGTTGGCGACGTGGAAGGTGACGCGGCCGGCGTCGTGGTCGGGCAGGACGCGGACGCTGCTCTGGAAGTCGGCGAGCAGCTCGAAGCGCTTCTCGACGAAGCGGCCGTTGTCGGGGTCGCGGATCACCTCGCTGTCGTAGTGCGCGCCGCACTGGCGCAGCCGCGCCTCGAGCTTCTCGATCTCGGGCGGGAAGTCCTTGGCGATCGTGACGCGAGTGCCGGTCTTGGCGGCGAAGTTGAGGACGACGTGGTCGAACACCTCCTCGTCGCGCAGCTTCTTGAGGCGCGAGTCGGCGCGGAAGTCGGTGAAGCGCAGCTGGCTGAAGGAGGTGCGGTTGTCGACGCGCCAGACGGCCTTGGACACCGGCTGCAGCACGTTGAGCTGGCGTGCCAGCGTGCCGAAATACCGCGACGCCGCCTGGCAGGCGGCATCGGCGAGCAGGGCATTGCGCTGCAGTGCGCCGATGTCCTGGGTTTGCTGGGCGAGCGCCGCGTCGGCCTGGCGCTTCAGTTCTTCGAGGTATCCCACCGGCCTGTCGTCCTGGTGGGCGAGGATATCGCAGGGGACTCGCGCGGGGCCGCGCCGATCCGTGGAGGATTCGGCGGGCGCCCGATCGCGCCAGGCCGACGGGCCGGCACGCGCGGGCCTGCACCGATCAGGGCGGCTGCGGCGTCGCGCGTGGCGCAGGCGCGCCGCGGCGCACCGCGGTCAGGATGCCGCGCAGGATGTCGATCGGCGCCGGCGGGCAGCCCGGGACGACGATGTCGACCGGCACCGTGCTCGCGACCCCGCCGCAGGTGGCGTGGCCCGCGCCGAAAATGCCGCCGTCGCGGCCGCAGTCGCCGACCGCGACGACGAGCTTGGGCCCCGGTGTCGCCTCGTACGTGCGCTCCAGCGCCATCGCCATGTGGCGCGACACCGGGCCGGTCACGAGCAGCAGGTCGGCGTGGCGCGGGCTGGCGACGAAGCGGATGCCGAGCCCCTCGAGGTTGTAGTACGGGT
>DATIDZ010000316.1:0-4501 GCA_035456045.1 Caldimonas sp. | reverse complement strand
AAGCGGCCGATCGCGATCCGCTTGCCCTCGCCCGAGAGCTCGATCAGCGAGCGGTCGCCGTGGGCCGGCTCGACGCGCACCCATGCGGGCGCGAAATCGACCAGGTTCGTGCGCCGGCCGAGCGTGCACTCGACGCTGAGGCGGCCGGGCGTGAGGATGACGCGCTCCCGGTCGCCGGCGTGGCGAGCGTAGACGAGCAGCGCCGCGCCGACGGCGAGGATCTCGATGCCGGCGAACGGCATCACGAGCGTCGCGCCGCGCGACCAGAAGGCCGCGGCGATCGCGAGCGACCACGCGGACAGGGAGAGGTAGAAGGCGACCAGCTGGGTCGGCGTCATCGAGCAGTTGCGCCGAAGGAGCCATTGGACCGAGCCATCGCCGGCGCCCGCGGCGGTGCCGAAGCGAAGCGACGACGCGGCTGCAGCAGGCCCGGGGAATGCTTGGAAGCTGAGAGCTGACATCCTGTCGTCTGAAAAGGTCCGCTGAAGCGCCGCTGCCGCGGGCGAGGACGACCGCAGTGTCATCGAAGGCAGGCTCGCCTCGACAAACCGGCAGATTTTAGCGCACCGCCTCAGGACGAACGCCGCGGGCGCCGCACCATCGCCCGCATGTCGTCGAGCGAGACCGCGACCGGCGCATCGGCACGCAGGCGCGGCGCCGGCTTGAAGCCGTGACCGTACGCCACCTCGACGCCGAGGCCGATGCTGCCGTCGGCATCGGCACGCTCTTCGAGCGCGGCGAGCAGGCGATCGCGCCACGCCCGCGTGCGCAATCCGGGGAAGCGGTCGGGCGCCGTGTTGCCGCCGAGCTGTCGCAGCTCGGCGACGAGCGCCGAAGCGCTCCGCCAGCGCAGCGTGATCGTCTCCTGGTCGAGGACCGGTTCGGCGAAGCCGGCATCGACGAGCATGTCGCCGAGGTCGTGCATGTCGATGTAGCCCGGCGTCGGCGTCGGCCAGCCTTCGGCGCGGTAGAGGTCGCGCAGCTCGCGCAACGTGCCCGGCCCGAGGCACGAGAACACGGCGATGCCATCGACGTCGAGCAGCGCATGCCAGCGCGAGAACAGCGCCGGAGGATCGACGACGAGATGCAGCGCCATGTTGGCCCAGACGAGCTGGGCGCGACCGATCTCGGCGTCGCTCGCGGCGTCGTCGAGGACGACGGCACCGGCGGCGCCGAGCGACCACCACGGGCGCCGCTCCGCGTCACGACGGCGCGCCGCCCACGCGGCGTCGGCCTCGACGGCGACGCGCTCGGCGCGCGGATACGCCGCGCGCAGGACGTCGTCGCCACCGCCGGTGCCGGCCCACCACTCGACGATGCGGCGCGGCTCGGCGCGCATCGGCCGAAGCCGCTCGATCAGGCGACGCGCGATCTCGCCGTGCAGCCATGGCAGCGCGTCGCTGCGCCTCAGCCGGCCGAGCGCGGCGCGCGCCGCCACGCCGTCGACGCCGCGCGCCTTGCTGGTTTCGCTCGACGCCATGGCGCGGCAGTATATTGAGGCGATGCTTGCGACGCGTTGGCCGAACGCCGTGGCCGCCGTGGGCCACACGATCGCGACGCGCGGGCCGAGCGTGTGCGCCGTATGCCGGGGCTGGGGCCGCGGCAGGATCTGCGCGAGCTGCCTCGATCGCTTCGCGGCGCCGGTCCCGCGCTGCCGCCGCTGCGCGTTGCCGCTCGTCGCATCGGCGTCGGTCTGCGGCTCCTGCCTGACGGCACCGCCGCCTTTCGAGGGCGCCCTCGCGGCCGTCGACTACCGGCCGCCGTGGGACCGGCTCGTGACCGCTTTCAAGTTCCACGGCGCGCTCGATCTCGCCGCGGTGTTCGCCGACGCGATCGTCGCCGCCGATCGGGGACGCGCTGCGCCGCGACCTTCGCTGCTGCTGCCGGTGCCGCTTGCCGCGACGCGCTGGCGCGAGCGCGGCTACAACCAGGCCTGGGAGCTGGCGCGCCGCGTCTCGCGCCGGCTGCGTCTCGTCGCCGATCCCGATCTGCTGCTGCGGGTGCGCGACACGGCGCACCAGCTCGCGCTTCCGCTCGCCGACCGCGCCGGCAACGTGCGCGGCGCGTTCGCGGTCGAGCCGCGACGACGCGCCGAGCTTCGCGATCGCCACGTCGCCATCGTCGACGACGTCATGACGACCGGAAGCACCGCCGCGGAGATCGCTGCCGTCGTCCGGCAGGCGGGCGCATCGACGGTCGAGGTCTGGGTGCTGGCGCGCACGCCGCGACCGGGCGACGCCTGAGATCGGCAGCGGGGCGAAGACTTGTTCAACATCGTTCTCGTCGCGCCCGAGATTCCGCCCAACACCGGCAACGTGATCCGGCTGGCGGCGAACACCGGCTGCGCGCTGCATCTGGTTGAGCCGCTCGGCTTCGCGATGTCGGACCCGCTGCTGCGCCGGGCGGGACTCGACTATCACGAATACGTCGACGTGCGGCGTCACGCCTCGTGGGCGGCGTTCCGCGCGGCGACGGGCGCCGATGCCGGCCGGCTCTTCGCGTTCACCACCGACGGCGGCCGGGCGCTCGACGCGGTCTCGTTCCAGCCCGGCGACTGGCTCGTCTTCGGCGCCGAATCGTCGGGGCTGCCACCGCCGGTGCGGGGCACGCTGAACGCAGCGCAGACGGTCCGACTGCCGATGCGCGCGGGCCAGCGCAGCCTCAATCTCAGCAACGCCGTCGCGGTCGCGGTCTTCGAGGCCTGGCGCCAGAACGGCTACGCCGGGTCCGTCTGAGGCGCGTCGAACGACTCGGATCGCGCTTCACGCCGCATCAACTGCTCGAGCGCCTCGTCGGGACCGATCGCGCCGGCCAGCACTGCGGCGACGGCGGCGACGATCGGCATCTCGACACCGTTCTCGGCGGCGCGCGCCAGCACCATCGGCGCACTGCGAACGCCTTCGGCGACGTGACCGAGCTCGGCGAGGATGTCGGCGAGTGCCTTGCCGCGCGCCAGCTCGATGCCGACGGTGCGGTTGCGCGACAGGTCGCCGGTCGCCGTGAGGACGAGGTCGCCGAGCCCCGACAGTCCCATGAAGGTCTGCGCCTGCGCGCCGAGGGCGACGCCGAGTCGCGTCATCTCGGCCAGGCCGCGCGTGACGAGCGCGGCGCGCGCGTTGAGGCCGAGGCCCATGCCGTCGGCGATGCCGGTGGCGATGGCGAGGACGTTCTTGACCGCGCCGCCGACCTCGACGCCCACCGGGTCGGCGGAGGTGTAGATGCGAACGCTCCCGTGGTGGAACGCGGCGACGGCGGCAGCACGCACGGAGGCGTCGCTGCTGGCGGCGACGAGCGCAGTGGGCTGGCCGCGCGCGACCTCGATCGCGAAGCTCGGCCCGGAGAGCACGCCCACCCGCGCCGACGCATAGACCGAGCGCGCGATCTCGTGCCCGAGCGCGCCGGTCGGCTCCTGGAAGCCCTTGCACAGCCAGAGCACCGCCGCGTCGAGCGTCGGCGGCAAGCGAGCGAGGAGCGGCTCCAGGCCGGCCATCGGCGTCGCGATCACGACGACACCGCCTTCGCCGTGGCGAAGCGCAGCGCCGAGGTCGGCGCCGATCTGGAGCGCCGGCGGCATGACGACGTCGGGCAGGTAGCGGGCGTTGCGGCGGGCCGATCGCAACCGCACGGCCTGCTCGGCGTGGCGCGCCCAGAGGCGCGTCGAGTGCGCCGCCGCCGCATGCACGGCGATCGCGGTGCCCCACGCGCCTGCGCCGAGCACCGTGACGTTCATCGAAGCCGTTCCCGCCGCCGGTATCGCGCGGCCGCGTCGCGCGTCAGTTGAGCGCGCCGGCGACGCCCGAGCCGTTGCCCGCCGCACCCCCGGTCTGCGCTGCGGCCTGGGCCTGCTGCGCCTCGTACATCGCCTGGAAGTTGACCTCGGAGAGCATCACCGGCGGGAAGCCGGCGCGAGTGCAGACGTCGGCGACGATCGCGCGCAGGAACGGGTACACGATGTTCGGGCACGCGATGCCGAGGATCTGCCTGAGCTGCTCTTCGGGCACGTTGCGGATCTCGAAGATGCCGCCCTGCTTGGCCTCGACGAGAAAGAGCGCCTTGTCGTTGACCTTGGTCGTGACCGTCGCCATGACGGTGACCTCGAACATCCCGTCGGCGATCGGCTCGGCGCCGAGCGTGAGGTTGATCTCGACGGCGGGCTGTCCCTGCTCGAGCAGGATCTGCGGCGAGTTCGGCTGCTCGAGCGACAGGTCCTTCAGGTACAGCCTCTGGATCGAGAACAGAGGGGCGTTGTCGGTGTCGTCGGCCATGGGAGCTCTTTGCGGGAGGAGGAGAAGAAGGGACGCGAGCGCGAACGCGGCGCCGGCGAGGACCGGCCGCGCTCGGCCGGGGCGGGCGATTATGCCGCCGCGGCGAGCAGCGGCTCGAGGCCGCCGGCGCGGTCGAGCGCGATCAGGTCGTCGCAACCGCCGACGTGCGTGTCGCCGATGAAGATCTGCGGCACCGTGTAGCGGCCGGTGAGGCGGATCATGTTGGCGCGCTCGCC
>DATIDZ010000315.1:0-11395 GCA_035456045.1 Caldimonas sp. | reverse complement strand
GGGCCAGCCTTCGCGCAGCGCGCGCGCGTCGATCTCGGCGCGAACCGAGGCGTCCGCCTCGGGCAGGACATCGAGGCCGTCGAACAGCGCCTTGAAGTACAGCATCGTGCCGCCGACCAGCAACGGCAGGTTGCCGCGCTTCCTGATGGCGGCGATCGCTTCGCTCGCGTCGGCGACGAAGCGCGCCGCCGAATAGCGCTCGGCCGGATCGACGATGTCGATCAGGTGATGCGGCACGAGAGCGCGCTCGGCCGCGCTCGGCTTCGCGGTGCCGATGTCCATGCCGCGATAGACGAGCGCCGAGTCGACGCTGACGATCTCGACGGCGCGGCGCGGCGCCAGCGCGGCGGCGATCGCCAGGGCCGCGGCGCTCTTGCCCGACGCCGTCGGTCCGGCCAGGCAGAGGTAGTCGGCGTCGTTCGCCGTCATCGTCGCGCGTCGAGCGGGGGCCGACGGTAGGACCGCGCCGACAGCGGCAGGGCCTCGCGGACCACCGTGGCGGCGATCTCCTTCCGATGGCGCGCGGGCCGGCTCGGCAGAGACTCTGCGCCACGACTCCGGAACACTCGCATGAACCTCACCCTCGCCATCGGCCCGCTGGTCGCACTGATCGCCGGCATCCTCATCCTGATCGTGCCGCGCCTGCTCAACTTCATCGTCGCGATCTACCTGATCATCATCGGCCTGCTCGGTCTCTTCGGCGGCCACCTCAACCTGCACTAGCGCGCGGGCGCCGCGACGAAGCGCTCGTCGAGGCGCAGATAGCGCCACTGCCCCGACGGCAGCGCGCCGAGCATGACAGCGCCGATGCGAACGCGCTTGAGGCCGAGCACCTGCAGGCCGACCGCGTCGCACATCCGGCGGATCTGCCGCTTCTTGCCTTCCTGCAGCACGAAGCGCAGCTGGTCGTCGTTGACCCACTCGACGAGGGCCGGCAGCAGCGCCTCGCCGTCGAGCTCGAGGCCGTGGCGCAGCAGCGCCAGGCCTTCGGCCGGCAGCGGCGCGCCGCTTCGCGTCGCGACGCGAACGAGGTACTCCTTCTCGATCGCGCTGTCGTCGCCGATCAGCTGGCGCGCGACGCGGCCGTCCTGGGTCAGGACGAGCAAGCCGACCGAGTCGATGTCGAGCCGGCCCGCGGGCACCAGGCTCCTCAGGTGCTGCGGCATGAAGCGGATTCCGGAGCTGTCCTCGCGCCACTGGCGATCCGGCGTGACGAGGACGCGTGCCGGCTGGTAGCCGTCCTCGGCCTGGCCGCTGACGAAGCCGACCGGCTTGTTGAGCAGCACCGTCACGAGCTGCGCCTGGGCGTTGCGGGCGCGCGCGTCGATCGTGATGTGCTGGCTCGGCAGGACGCGCGAGCCGAGCTCGGCGACGACGCGGCCGTCGACGCGAACCCAGCCGCGCGCGATCCACTCGTCGGCCTCGCGACGCGACGCGATGCCGAGCTCGCTCATGCGCTTCGACAGGCGCAGGCTGCCGTCGCCGTGCGATGTCGCCGCAGAGCCCGGCGGCGCGACCGACGACGAGCGCTGCGGCGCCGGCGCACGCGACGGGGAGGGCGCTGCCGACGGCGCCGCCGGCACATCGCCGCTGCGCGCTCGACGAGGCGCCGGAATCCGGGTCGGCGGCTTCATCGGCCGCGCCAGAACAGGCGATCGAGCTCGGCCAGCGTCACCTGGCGCCACGTCGGCCGACCGTGATTGCACTGGTCGGCGCGATCGGTGCGCTCCATGTCGCGCAGCAGCGCATTCATCTCGGCGACCGTCAGCGTGCGATTGGCGCGCACGGCGCCGTGGCAGGCCATGGTCGAGAGCAGCTCGTCGCGCGCACGCAAGAGGGCGTCGCTCGTGCCGACCTGCGCGAGCTCGGCGAGCACCGCGCGCGCCAGCTCGACGCCGTCGGCACCGGCGAGCGCCGCCGGCAGCGAGCGCAGCGCGAGCGATGCGCTGCCGAGGGGCGCGAGGTCGATGCCGAGGCCGCGCAGCGTCTCCGCGTGCGCCTCCGCGGTCGCGATCTCGTCGGCGCTGGCCGCGAAGGTGACGGGGATGAGGAGCGGCTGCTGCGCCGGCGCGGCCCCGTCGAAGCTCGCCTTCAGCCGCTCGTAGACGATGCGCTCGTGCGCCGCGTGCATGTCGACGATGACCAGGCCGTGCGCGTTCTCGGCGAGGATGAACGTGCCCGCGACCTGGGCGAGGGCGCGGCCGAGCGGCCAGTCGGCGTCGGCGGATGCGGCGGGTGCGGGAGAGGTCTGCGGCTGCAGTGAAGCGCCGACCAGCCAGGCCGGCCCGTCGAGCTCGGCAGCGCGCAGCGCCGTGGCGGTGCCCGACGACGACTCGGCCCAACGCAGCGGCCGCTGTGCGAAGGTCGCCGCGGCGGCCGCCGGCGATGACGCCGCCACCGGCTCGGCATCGCGCATCGCGCGCGTGCCGGGCGCGGCAGCGAGCGCGGCGGCGACCGCCTTGCGAACCGCTTCGTGCACCTCGCGCGAATCGCGAAAGCGCACCTCGATCTTGGTCGGGTGCACGTTGACGTCGACCCGCTCGGGCGCGACCGCGATGAAGAGCAGGTAGGCCGGCTGACGCCCGCCGTGCAGGACGTCGTCGTAGGCGGCGCGCACCGCATGCGCGATGAGCTTGTCGCGCACGTGGCGGCCGTTGACGTACACGTACTGCAGGTCGGCGCGCGCGCGGGCCGACTCGGGGGTGCCGGTCCGTCCGGTGATCGCGAGGCCGCCGAGGTCGACGGCGACGGCGCGGCTGTGCTCGGCGAACTCGGCGCCGAGCAGATCGCCGGCGCGCGCTTCGGCGCTGCCGCGCGACCAGCGCGCGACGGCCTTGCCGTCGTGCCATACGGCGAACGCGAGGTCGGGTCGCGCCAGCGCATGCCGGCGCACGGCCTCGACGCAATGCGCGAGCTCGGTCGCCTCGGTCTTCAGGAACTTGCGACGCGCGGGCGTGTTGAAGAACAGCTCGCGCACCTCGACCGTCGTGCCGACGCTGCGCGCCGCCGCGGCGAGCTCGCCGGTGCGCGCATCGAGCCGCGTCGCGTGCGCAGCGTCGTCGCTGCGGCTCGTGATCGTCACCTCGGCGACCGACGCGATCGCCGCCAGCGCCTCGCCGCGGAATCCCATCGTCGCGACGCCCTCGAGGTCGGCGAGCGAGGCGATCTTGCTCGTCGCGTGGCGGCGCAGCGCCGCCGGCAGCTCGCTCGCGGGGATCCCGTGGCCGTCGTCCTCGACGACGATGGCGCGGATGCCGCCGCCGCTCAGGCGCACGGTCACGCCGGCGGCTCCGGCGTCGATGGCGTTGTCGAGCAGCTCGCGGACGACGGACGCTGGCCGCTCGACGACCTCGCCGGCGGCGATCTGGCTGACGAGCTCGCTCGGCAGCTCGCGGATCGGCCGGCGCACGCGAGGCTCGAGCACGGCGTTCATCGTCGCATTGTAGAAAGCGGGCGGGCTCGGCCGGGACGACGCTCGCCGGGCCCGTCGCAAGCGGCCTTCTTGACGCAGATTTCGCACTGCGGGCCAAGCCGAGGGCGCCGGTGGCGACGCCGCGTGTTAGCTTCACCGCGATGAGCGAGAGCGCGACGCCGACCGTCCCCGAGCTGGGCAGCGAGCCGCCGCCTGCCTTCGTGCAGGCGGTCGCCGAGCTCGGCGCGAGGCGCGAGGTGAAGACCTCGCGGCCGATCTACAACGCCCAGGGGATCAAGCTGCTCGAGGGCGGCGTGACGATCGACCAGAGCCTGTACGACCGGCTCGTCTCGCACCGCCTCTCGCTGCCGCTCGACGAGTGCATCGACCCCGGGCCCGGCGTGGAGGCCGCGTCGCTCGAGGCGGCGGCGCGCGCAGCAGTGGCGCGCTGGCCGTTCTTCGCGCGCGTCGCGCCGGAAGGCGCGGCAGGGAGGCCGTTGATCGACGCCGTCGCCGCGGTCCGCCTCGCCCGGCCGGTCGCGCTGCACCTCACGCTCGCGCGCGAGACGCGGCCGGCGCTGTTCGACCACAGCATCCTCATGGCGCTCCTGTGTGCGCACCTGGTTCGCGAGAGCGGTGGCGCCACGGTCGATGTCCGCGAAGCGGCGGCCGCCGGGCTCTTGCATGACCTCGGCATGCTCCACATCGCGCCGGGCCTGCTCGATTCCGAAGAGCGCCTGAGCGGGCACGAGCTGCGGCCGGTGTACGCGCACCCGCTGACGTCGTCGATGCTCGTCGACCGCTTCCCGGAGTACTCGAAGGAGATCGTCCGCGCGATCGTCGAGCACCACGAGCGGCTCGACGGCTCCGGCTATCCGCGCGGCCTGGCCGGCGATTCGATCAGCCCGCTGGGTCGCGTCGTCGCGCTCGCCGAGGTCGTGACGGCGATGTTCGACGGCACGCGCCGCCTGCCCGAGCAGCGCGTCTCGCTGCTGCTGCGGATCAACCCGCGACGCTACGAGGCCGCCTACGTCGCCAACGTGCACCGGCTTCTCGCCGTCCCCGCCGAGGAGAGCGACGCCGAGGGCATCGATGCCGCGCCGTTGATCGCGCGTCTGCTTCAGCTCACCGACGTGCTCGCGCTCTGGCGCGCTTCGAGCGAGGCGCTCGGCCGCGAGCTCGATGGAGCGCAGGCAGCGCTGGTCGCTTCGGTCGACGCACAGAACGCGACGCTGCAACGCATGCTCTACGACGCCGGCGTCACGCGCGAGCAGCTCACTGCGATCGCCGCCGACGTCGGCGCCGATGCGGCGCTCCGCGTCGAGCTCTGGGCGATCGCGGAGGAGCTGCTCTGGCAGCTGCACGCCGCCGCGAACCAGCTCAAGCGCCGCTGGCGCGGCGCCGATGCGGGAGCGCCGCATCCGTCCGAGCTGGCCGCGTGGTTCGCCGCGGTCGCGGCGCTGGATGCGACGGCGGCGCCGCACGCGTCCGAGGTCGCGGCCGCGACGCCCAGCGACGGCTGAGGGAGAGCGCTTCGCCCCAGCGACGGCCGAGAGGGGCGCTTCGCCGCCACGTCCGACGGCGACGGCGCTCGCTCGCCGGCCGGCGCGGACCGGACCGCGATAATCCGTCGCATGGACATGATCGGCTCGGTGCTCGACTTCGTTTTCCACATCGACGCTCATCTCGCGACATTCGTTCGCGCGTACGGCGCCTGGGTCTACGCGCTGCTCTTCGCGATCATCTTCGTCGAGACCGGCGTCGTCGTGATGCCGTTCCTTCCCGGCGACTCGCTCCTCTTCGTCGTCGGCGCGATGTGCGCGGCCGGGTTGATGAGCCTGCCGCTCGTCCTCGCCCTGCTCTGGATCGCGGCCGTCCTCGGCAACCAGAGCAACTACGCGATCGGCCGCGCGATCGGCCCGCGCGTGTTCTCGTGGGAGGACTCGCGCTGGTTCAACAAGCGGGCGTTCGATCAGGCGCACGCGTTCTACGAGAAGTACGGTGGCGTCACCATCATCGCGGCGCGCTTCATGCCGTTCCTGCGCACGTTCGCGCCTTTCGTCGCCGGCGTCGCGCAGATGACGCGCAGCCGGTTCACGCTCTACGACGTCACCGGCGGCGCGCTCTGGATCGGCTCCGTCACGCTCGCGGGCTACCTGTTCGGCAACATCCCGTGGGTCAAGGAAAACCTCGACAAGATCATCTGGGGCGCGATCCTGATCCCCGGCCTGCTCGTCCTCATCGGGGCTTGGCGGGCGCGGATGAAGCAGGCGAAGCTGGCGCCTTGACGCCGTGCGGCGGCGCCGCCGCCGGACCGGCGGCCGGTGCGCTCGCCCTGGCCATGACGTTCGGCGCGCTCGCCTTCGCCGAAGCGCTCGCCGCCGTTTCCGGCTGCGTGCTGGGCGAGCAGGCCTGCTGCTGGTAGACGGTGCGCCCGCCGTCGACGCACTTGTAGAGCTGAGACGCCGCCGAGGCGTCGCCGACCAGGCCGGCCAGCAAGGCGCCGACGACAACGCCGGCCGCTCGCCGCGACGTCGCGTTCATCGCGAGGCCGGCGGCGCCGGCAGCGCAAGCTGCTCGCCGACCGTCTCGGGGCGCATCAGGCGCCAGCGGCCGCGCGTGCTCATGTCGACGACGATCGGCGTCACCTCGTGCGCCGTCGCGGACGGGTTGACCGCGAGCACGCGGTCGACGCAGCGGCGAATCCACTCGGCGGTGTCTCGGACATAGTCGATGTCGGCATCGTCGAGGCGACAGACGAGGCGAAACGTCTTCTCGAACTGTCCCTCGGGGTTCGTCGCTGTCATTGCCACTCCTGGGCCGGTGCATTGCCGGCGGTTGGCGTCGCGGCGCGCGAGGCGCGACGTCGGAGGTGATTTATGCCAGCCCGCGACGAAGGCCGCGCGGCCTTTCGGCGCGCCGCCGCGCCGCGCGCGCAATCGGTCACGCGGGGGCCGCGGCTTGCGTCGACGAGGCGCCTACCGGACCGTGTAGCCGCGGCCTTCCATGCACGCCAGGGTCGCGCGCTGGAAGATGCTGGCATCGCTCATCGCGCCGCGCTGAGTCGTCGCCCAGCGATTGCACTCGCGCCGATCGGACTCGGTCACGTCGGCGCTCTGGCCGTTCCTCGGATAGAAGATGGGCTCGGCCGGCGCCGCGGCCTGCGGCACCGGCTGGCCGGCGCGCGGCGCGCCGGAATCGGTCGTGCTCGGCGCAGGCGCCGCGACGGCCGGCGTTTCGTAGTAGGGGTCGACGTAAGGCGCGTAATAGCCGCCGTAGTAGGCCGGGTAGTAGCCGTAGTAGCCGGGGTAGTAGTAGCCGCCGTAGTAGCCGACGGCGCCGATCCCGATGCCGATGCCGACGCCGCCCCAGAAGGCACCGGGCCAGTAGTAACCGTGGTACCCGCCGTGGCCGCCGTGGTAGTAGCCGCCGCCATGCCAGCCGCCCGCGCCGCCGTGCCAGCCTCCGCCGCCGCCGCCCCCATGCCACCCGCCACCGCCACCGCCCCGCGCGGCCTCGGCGGGTGCGCAGACCAGCGCCGCCGAAGCGGCGAGCGCTGCGACGATCGTCAGCATGCGGGCGAAGGAAAAGAGCGAGGTCTTCATGGTGGCTCCTGGCGGCCGCCGCCGGCGACCGGACGCATGTCTCGATTGTCCGCCTTCGACCGGCCGCAGGCGAGCGGCGTCAACGGGCTTTACCGGGCGGGCGTTGCGATATCACCGTTCATCCTTCGGAGCCCTTCCATGACGATCCGCCTGTCGGTGCCTGTCTTTGCCCTCGTCCTCGCCGGCGTCGCCGTTCATGCGCCCGCCGCCGAATCGATCGGGCAGGCGACGTCGTCGGCCGCGAAGACGACCGGTCATGCCGTCGCCGACACGAGCCGCAAGGCCGGCCACGCCGTCGCCGAGACCGGTCGCGAGGTCGGTCATGCCAGCGCCGAAGCCGGTCGCGCGATCGGCCATGGCGCCGCCGAAGCAGGCCGCGAAGTCGGCCACGCCAGTGCCGAGGCCGGCCGCAAGACGGGCCAGGCGGTCAAGCAGGGAAGCGGCAAGCCCAAGGCGACGGCCAAGCCTGCGTCTTCGGCGAGCTGAGCTGCGCGAGCGCGGCGGCAGCGGCACGCGGCCGGCTGCGAAATCGCGATGCCGAGCGCTAGGTCGGCGAGAGCCCGCTCGCCAGCTCCGCGGCGCAGTACGCCACCGCGGAGTTCGCTTCGTCGATGACCCTGCCCATCGTGATGAAGCCGTGGATCTGGCGCTCGTAGCAGACGTAGGTGGCACGGTTTCCGGCGGCGACGAGGTGGTCGGCGTAGTCGAGCGCTTCGTCGCGCAGGGGATCGAAGCCGGCGGTCAGCACGAGCGCGCGGGGCAGCCGGCCGAGGTCGGCGTGAAGCAGCGGCGACGCGCGCCAATCGAGGTCGTGCGCTGCGTCGGCGATGTAGTGGTCGTGGTAGTACGAGACGGTCTCGCGGGTGAGCAGGTAACCGCGTCCGTTCGTCGTGTGCGACGCGTGACGGCGCCGCATGTCGGTCGCCGGGTAGATGAGCAGCTGGTAGGCGATCGGCAGGTCGCCGGCATCGCGCGCCAGGATGGCGACGACCGCGGCGAGGTTGCCGCCGGCGCTGTCGCCGCCGACCGCGATCCGCGTCGCGTCGACGCCGAGCTCGCCCGCGGCGTGACGAACCCAGCGCGTTGCCGCGAGGCAGTCGTCGACGGCGGCGGGAAAGCGATGCTCGGGACCCATGCGGTAGTCGACCGAGACGACGACGGCGCCGGAGCCGTTGCAGAGCTGCCGGCACAGGACGTCGTGGGTGTCGAGGTCGCCGATCGTCCAGCCGCCGCCGTGGAAGTACACGAGTGCGGGCAGCGCTTCTCCGCGTGACGGCGCGGCGTCGGCGCCAGCCGGGCGATAGACGCGCAGCGGGATCCGCCCGTGCGGACCCTGGCAATGCGTGTCGCGCACGCCGCCGGTCTCGGGCGCGGCCGGCTGCGTGAACGAACGCCGGTCGCGGTAGAACGCGCGTGCCTCGACCGGGCTCAGCGTGTGCACCGCGGGCAGGCCGCGCTCCTCGATCAGGTCGAGCAGGGCGCGTGCGTCGGGATGAAGCATCGTTTCTCCTGCGCCGCGGCGCGGCGTCGCCGGATCATCGCCGCTCGCGCCGGCGGCGGCACTAGAGCTGACGAGAACGCGCCAGCGGCGGGTTGCGCGCGAAGTAGCGCTGGATGCCCGTCGCGAGCGCCTCGACCAGCTGCGCGCGGTACTGCGGGTCGCGCAGCTTGGCTTCCTCGCCCGGATTCGAGATGAACGCCGACTCGACCAGGATCGACGGGATGTCGGGCGCCTTCAGCACGGCGAAGCTGGCCTGCTCGACGCTGCCCTTGTGCAGCTTGCCGACCTTCGCGATCTGTCCGAGCACCTCGCCGCCCAGCTTGAGGCTGTCCTTGATCTGCGCGGTGGTGCTCATGTCGAGCAGCGTGCGCAGCACGGTCTCGTCCTTGGCGTGCACGTTGGTGCCGCCGACCAGGTCGGAGGCGTTCTCGCGGTTGGCCATCCAGCGCGCCGCGCTGCTCGAGGCGCCGGTCTGGCTGAGCGCGAACACCGAGGCGCCGCGCGCTTCCGGGTTCATGAACGCGTCGGCGTGGATCGAGACGAAGAGGTCGGCCTGGACGCGGCGCGCCTTCTTGACCCGCTCGTGCAGCGGCACGAAGAAATCAGCGTCGCGCGTCAGCATCGCGCGCATGTTGGGATTCGCGTTGATGCGGTCGCGCAGGAGGATCGCGATCGCCAGCACGACGTCCTTCTCGTGCAGTCCGCTCGGGCCGCTCGCGCCGGGATCCTCGCCGCCGTGGCCGGGGTCGATGGCGACGACGACCAGGCGGTCGATCTTTGCCTGCGCCGTCTGCGGCGGCAACGCGGCAGCGGCCGGATCTTGCGACGCGCCCGGCAGCGCCCTGTCGGCGCGCGCCGTCGGCGGCGCCGACGGCGAGAACGGCGGCGCCGGCGTGCCGAGGGCGATCGGCCCGCCGGCGCCGGCCGCGTTGGCCATCGCCGAGCCGGGGGTCGACGCCGCACCGCCAGCCGCACCGACGCGGCCGATGAATTCGCCGAGCGCGTCCTGGACCGACTGCGCGGCGTTCTTCTCGGCCTGCTCGCGGTCGCGGATGAGCTCGAGCAGGGGATCGCGCTCCTTCGTCGGGTGCAGGTCGAAGACGAGCCGGTGCCGGTAGGCCGCGACCGGCGCGAGCGCGAACAGCTCGGGTGCGCTCGCCTGCTTGAGGTCGATGACGAGGCGGACGACGCGCGGCTGGTTCTGGCCGACGCGGACGCCGGCGATGAACGGATCGTCGGCGCGCACCTTGCCGACCAGCTCGCGCAGCTGCGGGCTGAGCTCGAGGCCGTCGACGTCGATGACGAGGCGGTCCGGCGCGGCGGCGAGGAAGTGGCGCGCCGACAGCGCCGTGTCGGACTCGATCGTCACGCGCGTGTAGTCGGCCGCGGGCCAGACGCGGACCGCGATGATCGACGCGCCCCAGGCGATGTCGCGCGCGCCGAGCACGAGCACGACCGAGCCCATGCGCGCGAGCGCTACGCGGCGAGACGTCATGGCAGGAGCTCCCTGCCGACGGCGCTGAGCGCCTCGAAGCGCGCCACGCGCGCATCGCTGCCGTCGCGCGGCGTGATCCAGACGCGCAGGTCGCAGTCGGGGAGGAGACCCGCGGCCTTCTCGGGCCATTCGACGAGCTTCAGGCCCGGCTCCGCGAACACCTCGCGGAAGCCGGCGTCTTCCCACTCGCCGGGATCGTCGAACCGGTAGAAGTCGCAATGCGCGACCGCGAAGCCGCCGTGCGAGGCATCGGCGCGGTACGGCTCCATCAGCGCGTAGGTCGGGCTCTTGATCGCGCCTTGCACGCCGAGGTCGTGCAGGAGGTGCCGCACGAAGGTGGTCTTGCCGGCGCCGAGCGGGCCGTGCAGCTCGATGAAGGCATCGCGCAAGGCGGCGCGGCCGGCGATCGCGCGCGCGCTGACGGCGCAGGCGAGCTCGTCGGGCCATGCGGCGTGGCGCGTTTCTAGAATCGACGCAACAGACTCCACCGATGAGCGATCCTCTTCCTCTCGACGGCCCGGCCGTGCTCGAGCAGCTGCGCGCCTGGGGCCGTGCGCTCGGATTTTCCCAGATCGGCGTCGCCGGGATCGACCTCAGCTCGGTCGAGCCGCGCCTGGCCGCCTGGTTGCACAACGGCTTTCACGGCGAGATGGACTACATGGCCGCGCACGGCATGAAGCGCGCCCGGCCGGCGGAGCTCGTCGCCGGCACGCTCAGCGTCATCACCGCGCGCCTCGACTACCTGCCGCGCGCGACGGCGCCGGGCTGGCAGGCGGTCGAGTGGCGGCGCCTCGCGGATCCGGGCGCCGCGACGGTGTCGATCTACGCCCGCGGCCGCGACTATCACAAGGTGCTGCGCCAGCGCCTGCGGCAGCTCGCCGACCGGCTCGCCGAGGCGATCGGCCCCTTCGGCCACCGCGTCTTCACCGATTCGGCGCCCGTGCTCGAGGTCGAGCTCGCGGCGAGGAGCGGCATCGGCTGGCGCGGCAAGCACACGCTCGCGCTCGACCGCGACGCCGGGTCGATGTTCTTCCTGGGCGAGATCTTCGTCGACGTCGCCCTGCCCGAGTCGACGACGGTGTCCGACCGCTGCGGCAGTTGCAGCGCCTGCATCGACGTCTGCCCGACGCGGGCGATCGTCGCGCCGTACGAGCTCGACGCGCGACGCTGCATCTCGTACCTCACGATCGAGTCGAAGGGCCCGATCCCGGTCGAGTTCCGCACCGCGGTCGGCAATCGCGTCTACGGGTGCGACGACTGCCAGCTCGTCTGCCCCTGGAACAAGTTCGCGAGCGCCAGCCCGATCGCCGACTTCGATGTCCGCCCGGCGCTCGACGGGCCCCGCCTGCTCGCGCTCTGGGCCTGGCGCGAGGACGACTTCC
>DATIDZ010000314.1:0-3765 GCA_035456045.1 Caldimonas sp. | reverse complement strand
CGACGAGACGCATCGCGCTCGCCTGCGCGTTGAGATCGGTCGGCTGCGCAAGCTCGCCGCGCCGCTCGCCCGGATCGAGGCCGACGCGCGCGGGTTCGTGCTCGTGCCGCGCGGCGAGCGCGACGTCGTCGTCCTCGCGCCGCCGATCGACGGCGACCAGGCGCAGCTGCTGGCGTTGCTCGCCGACGGCGTCGCGTGGTCGACGTCGGCGCTCGCGCTCGCGCTCGGCGACAGCCAGCGCACGGTGCAGCGCGCGCTCGTCGAGCTCGAGGCCGCAGGGCGCGTGCGCTCGATCGCACGAGCGCGCGCCCAGCGCTGGCTGGCACCGCCGATCACGGGATTCACGACGATCTTGTTACTCCCCGCTGCGCTTCCGGCCGCGTAGATTTGCTCCACCGGCACCGCATCGATGTGCCGAACGGAGCAGACGAATGACGACGGCAGAGAAGACGGGCACGGCCCCACGGAAGACGGGCACGGCCCGCGCGACGAAGACAGCGACGGCGCGACCGGCCGAGATCGTTCGCGAATACGGGCCCTTTACCGGCGCCGAGAAGGTGGCGGGAGTGAGCCACGACGGCCGCCGCGTGTGGATCGCGGGCGGCACCCAGCTGATCGCGTTCGATCCCGAGAGCGGGGAAGTGACGCGCACGCTGCCGCACGCCGCCGACGCGGGCACCGCCTTCGACGGCAAGCACCTGTGGCAGATCGCCGAGACGCGCATCGACAAGATCGATCCTGAGACGGGCGCCGTCGTCGCCTCGATCCCCGCGCCGGGCAGCGGCAGCGACTCGGGCCTGGCGTGGGCCGACGGCAGCCTCTGGGTCGGCCAGTACCGCGATCGCCGGATCCACCGCGTCGATCCGGAGACCGGTGCGGTGCTGCGCACGATCGAGTCGAATCGCTTCGTGACCGGCGTGACGTGGGTCGACGGCGAGCTGTGGCATGGCACGTGGGAGGGCGACGACAGCGAGATCCGCCGCATCGACCCCGAGAGCGGCGCGGTGCTCGACCGCCTCGCGATGCCGGCCGGCACGTTCGTGAGCGGACTCGAGTCCGACGGCGCCGACCTCTTCTACGCCGGCGGCGGCGGCAGCGGCAAGGTCCGCGCGGTGCGCCGATCCGGGACCGCCCGGTCGTGATTCCTCCATCGAACCCCCCATCAACAGGAAGCGCTTCACCATGACCACCGCCATCGCCGAACCGACCCGGACCACCACCACGCCCGTCGCCGACAACCATCCCGTCGCATCACCCGAGAAATGGCTCGCCGAGCGCGAGGCGCTGCTCGCGCGCGA
The DNA here is from genome assembly GCA_035456045.1 of Caldimonas sp. Lineage (GTDB taxonomy): Bacteria > Pseudomonadota > Gammaproteobacteria > Burkholderiales > Burkholderiaceae_C > Schlegelella_A. The sequence goes on along the minus strand of DATIDZ010000314.1, from coordinate 2,467 downwards.
GAAGGAACTCGTGCGCCTGCGCGACGACGTCGCGCGAGCGCGTCGCGCGCTGCCGTGGGAGCGCGTCGCGAAGGACTACGTCTTCGACACCCCCGAAGGCCGGCGCTCGCTCGCCGACCTGTTCGAGGGCCGCCGCCAGCTGCTGGTGCAGCACTTCATGCTCGGCCCGGGCTGGGAGCAGGGCTGCCCGAGCTGCTCGTTCATGGCCGACCACACCGACGGCATGCGCGTGCACCTGGCGCATCGCGACGTGTCCTTCGTCGCGGTCTCGCGTGCGCCGATGAGCGAGATCGCACGCTTCAAGGCGCGCATGGGCTGGCAGTTCCGCTGGGTGTCGGCGTCGACGAACGCCTTCAACAAGGACTTCCACGTCAGCTTCGATGACGAGGATCGGGTCGATGGCGAGGTCTACTACAACTACCGCATGACCGGCTTCCCGGGCACGGAGGCGCCGGGCATCAGCGTGTTCTACCGGGACGACGCCGGCGCGATCTTCCACACCTACTCGACCTTCGGGCGCGGGGTCGAAGTCATGATGGGCACCTACGGCCTGCTCGACCTCGTCCCCAAGGGCCGCGACGAGCACGACGGGTTCTACAAGATGGACTGGGTGCGCCACCACGACCGCTACGAGCCGGAAACGCCGAAGCCGGCGGCCGCGACAGCGTCGTGCTGCGGCGCGAAGGACTGACGCGAAGGACTGACGCGAAGGCCGGTCGCGAGCACGCCGACGTCGAGCGAGCGCGCCGTGGCAGAGCTCTGGACCTGGCTCGCCGTCGCCGGCGCCGGCGCCCTGCACGGGCTCAACCCGGCGAGCGGCTGGCTGCTGGCGGCGGCGTGCGGCGTGCACGCGCGCGACTCGGAGCAGGCGCATCGTGCGCTCGGCCCGATCGCGCTCGGCCAGGTCGCGGCGATGGCCGTGCTTGCGTCCGCGTTCGCGTTCGGCGTGTCGATCGATCGCGCGCTCATGCAAGACCTCGCGGTCGCGCTGGGGGTCGGTGCGGCGCTCTGGATGGGGCTGCGCCGCGCGAGGTCGCCCATGCGCATCAGCGCATCGGCCCGCCGGGCCGGCGTCGCGCTCGGATCGTTCCTGATCGCCTCGGCGCAAGGCGCCGGCGCGATGCTGATTCCGGCGCTCGTGCCGCTGTGCGCGGGCGGTGCAGCGGCGCGCGCCACCTCGACTTCCGGCGCCATCGCCGTCGCGCTGGCCGCGGTCGGCGCGCACACGGCGGCGATGCTGCTGACGACCGGCGCGGTCGCGACGGGCGTCTGCCGCGCCGTCGCCCTGGTTCGGCGCCCACGACTCGTACCGGCCGCAGCGTCCGCGCCTCGACGGTAACCCGGCGGTAACGCCTTCCGCGCTATATCCGAGCTTCGGCGGCCGCGCGAAGACGCGACCGACAGTTGCCTGCCGCCTGGGAGGACACCACACTGCGCAGCATGTCCGGCGCCATCACCACCATCAGCGGCTCGCGCGTCGACGCGGCTGCGACATGGCACCTGCGCCTGCTCGGCCGGCCCGAGCTCGTGTCGACGGACGGCGCGCGCACGATCGCCTTGCGGCCGAAGGACGCGGCGCTGCTCGCCGTCGTCGCCCTGGCGGGGCCGATCCAGAGCGATCACCTCGCGGCCCTGCTCTGGCCGTCGGCCGCGACCCGGCAGGCCGACACCAGCCTGCGCCAGCGGCTGTTCCGCCTGCGCCGCGACACCGGGATGGCGCTCGTGAGCAGCGGCGCGCTGATGAGCCTCGCGTCCGGCATCGAGGACGACCTCGCGGCGACGCTGGAGAAGATCGGCAGCGACGAGCACGCCGGCCGCGCCGAGCTGCTCGGCGACCTCGACTTCGACGATCTTCCCGACCTCGCGGCGTGGGTCGGCGCGCAGCGCGAGCACTGGCGGGTGCGGCGAGACGCCGCGCTGGCGGCGGCGGCGGCGGCGTGCGAGCAGGACGGCGCGATCGCGCGCGGGCTCGTCTATGCGCAGCGCCTGGTCGAGAGCGATCCGCTCGGCGAGCACGCGCAGCGCCGCGTGATGCGGCTGCACTACCTGCGCGGCGACCGCGCGGCGGCCATCGCCGCGTTCGAGCGCTTCGAGCAGCGCCTCAAGGACGAGCAGGGAACGCCGCCATCGGCCGAGACCATCGAGCTGCTGGCGACGATCGAGCGCGGCGCCGCGGCGCTGCCCGCACGGCGCGCCGTCGTGCCGGCCAGCCTGCTGCGGCCGCCGCGTCTCGTCGGCCGCGAGCGCGAGCTCGCCGCGCTCCACCGCGCGTGGTCCTCGCGCCGCGTCTTCCTGCTCGTCGGCGAGGCCGGCATCGGCAAGAGCCGGTTGCTGCAGGAGTTCTCGGCCGGCCGCACCGGCGTCGTCGCCGTGCGCGCTCGCCCGGGCGACGCCGGCATCACCTATGCCGTGCTGGCGCGCCTACTGCGCGCGCTGCTCGCCGAGCACGCGATCGCGATGAGCGCCA
>DATIDZ010000313.1:0-5932 GCA_035456045.1 Caldimonas sp. | reverse complement strand
CCCGCTCCAGCAGCTGGCGGCGGCGGCGCGCCTCGCGCTGATCGATGTCGCCGCTGCGCACGTCGCTGTCGATGCTCATCTGCTTGCCGGGCATCGCATCGAGGGTGAAGCGCGCGCTGACTTCGGCGATGCGCTCCGAGCCCTTCGTCACCACCATGAAGTTGATGACGACCAGGATCGCGAAGACGATCAGGCCCACGGCGAAATTGCCGCCGATCAGGAAGTGGCCGAAGCTCTCGATCACCTGGCCGGCCGCGCCGGGGCCGGTATGGCCTTCGAGCAGCACGACGCGCGTCGACGCGACGTTGAGCGACAGGCGCATCAGCGTGGTGAGCAGCAGCACCGCGGGGAAGGCGGCGAAGTCGAGCGGGCGCACCATGTAGGCGGCGACCATCATCACCATCAGCGCCATCGCGATGTTGAAGGTGAACAGCAGGTCGAGCGCGAACGGCGGCAGCGGCAGGACCATCATCGCCAGGATCATCACGACGACGAGCGGCGCCATCAGGGCGCGGATCGCCTTGGCGTTCGGGCCCAGCCAGGACTGGATCTGCTGCAGCAGCGGGTTCATGCGTTCCTTGCGAATCAGTGCGCGAACGCGTGATGGGGATCGAGCTCGGCCGGCACCTCGAGCGCGGGCAGCGCGCGCGGCATGGCGACCTGGCCGCGCAGCGCGGCGCGCAGCTGGTAGACGTAGGCGAGCACCTGAGCGACCGCGGCGAACAGCGCCGCCGGGATCTCGCGATCGAGCTCGGCGTGCGCGTAGAGCGCGCGCGCGAGCACCGGCGCCTCGAGCACCGGGACGCTCGCGCCCTGGGCGAGATCGCGGATGCGCAGCGCCAGCAGGTCGGCGCCCTTGGCGACGACGCGCGGTGCGCCCATCGTCCGGTCGTCGTACTTGAGCGCGACCGCGTAGTGGGTCGGGTTCATGACGACGAGATCGGCCTTCGGAACGGCGCTCATCATCCGGCGCTTGGTCATCTCGCGCATCCGCGCGCGCACCTTGCCCTTGACCTCGGCGTTGCCGTCGAGCTCCTTCTGCTCCTGCTTCAGCTCCTGGTGGCTCATCTTCAGCCGCTCGCCGTGCAGGCGCTTCTGCAGCGGCACGTCGACGCCGGCGAAGACGGCGAGCGCGAGGAGGATCAGGCCCATGCCGGCGAAGACGGCGGCCGCCGCGGCGGCGATCGCCGTCGGCAACGGCAGCGCGAGGACGCCGACCAGTTCGTGGACATGGCCCGAGAGCCAGAAGGCGGCGATCGTCCCGAGGACGAGCGCGAGGAGGCTCGCCTTCAGCGCGTCGACGACCTGCTGCTTGGAGAAGACGCGGCCGAGGCCGGCAAGCGGGTCGAGCACGTGGAACTTGGGGCCGAGCGGCTTGAAGGTCCACGTCCAGCCGCCCATCGCCAGCGCGGCGACGATCGCCAGGGCGACCATGACCGTGCCGAACGGGACGACGACCCAGAGCAGCGTCGTCGTCCAGGCGAGCAGGTGCGACGTCATCGCGTCGTCGCGGAGCGCCTGGGCGCCGTCGAAGCGAAGCGAGCGGGCTAGCGAAACGCGCAGCCAGTCGGCGACGCGCGGCGCGGCGATCGCCAGCGCGGCGCCGCCGCCGGCGACTGCGGCGAAATGCCCGAGGTCGCGCGAGCGGGCGACCTGCCCTTCCGCCCGCGCCTTCTCGAGCTTGCGGGGCGAGGCAGGAAGATTCTTGTCCTGGGCGGAGCTCGAGGCCATGCGAGGATTGTTTCAACGCCGGTCCTGAACTTGAGCGCGATAAGGGCCTCGATTGACGGCCAATTCGCGGCCCCATGACGGACGTCGGTCGGGCGTGAATCCATCACGTACCAGGCTGCGTAGAAGCAGCTACCCGGGCGTCGAGGCGGCCCCGGAATCCACCGACTTCCCCTTACTTCGAAGGAATGCCATGAAATCCCTCAGGTTCACCGCCATTGCCCTTGCCGCGATCCTCTCCGCCGTCGCCATCCCGGCGCTGGCGCAAGTGATGGTCGGCGGCGCGCCGATGTACGCGAGCAAGGACATCGTCGACAACGCCGTCAACTCGAAGGACCACACGACACTCGTCGCCGCCGTCAAGGCCGCCGGCCTGGTGCCGACGCTGAAGGGTGCCGGCCCGTTCACCGTCTTCGCGCCGACCAACGACGCCTTCGCCGCCTTGCCGGCTGGCACCGTCGACACCCTGCTCAAGCCGGAGAACAAGCCGGCGCTCACCAAGGTGCTCACCTACCACGTCGTCGCCGGCAAGCTGGACAGCGCCGCATTGACCAAGGCGATCGACGCGGGCGGCGGCAAGGCGACGCTGACCGCGGTCTCCGGCGGCACGCTGACCGCGACCCGGAGCGGCACGATGATCATGCTGAGCGACGAGTCGGGCGGCATGGCGCACGTCACGATCCCCGACGTCGTCCAGTCGAACGGCGTGATCCATGTCGTCGACAAGGTCGTCTTGCCGAAGTGAGCACGCGAGGGCCTCGCGCCCTCGGACGTCAGGCCGCGAAGGCGGTCGGCACGGCGGCGCGCAGCTTGTCCTCGAGCGTCTCGCGCGTGAACGGCTTGACGAGGCAGGCCGAGGCGCCCGCCTGCATGCAGCGGACGACCTGGTCCTTGCGCGCCTCGGCCGCGACCATCAGCACCGGGACGTCGCGCAGCAGCGCGTCCTTCTTGAGGGCGGAGAGCAGCGCGAAGCCATCGAGGATCGGCATCTCGATGTCGGTGATCACGACGTCGGCCGGCGCGGCCCGCAGCGCCTCGAGCGCCGCCGTCCCGTGCGCCGCCTCGACGACGTCCTCGAAGCCCATCTCGCGCAGGAAGCCGCGAACGACCCGGCGCATGGTCAGGAAGTCGTCGACGACGAGGACGCGCATCCCGCTCTCAGCGCTTCACGGCCGGCGGGTCGGCAGCGCCCTCGTCGGCTGCCGTCACGTCGCCTTCGCCCTGCGCCGGGAGCAGCTTCAGCAGGCGGTCCTCCGCGTCGCGGTTCATGACGATGATGCTGATGCGCCGGTTCATCGGATGCGTCGGCTCGGTGGGGACGAACAGATTGCTCGACGCCAGGCCCTGGACCAGCAGCATCCGGTCCTCCGGCAGTCCGCCGGCGACGATCTCGCGGCGCGACGCGTTGGCGCGGTCGCTCGAGAGCTCCCAGTTGCTGTAGCCGCGCTCGCCGCCGCTGAACGGCTGCGCGTCGGTGTGGCCTTCGAGGGTGATCCGGTTCGGCACGTCGGAGAGCACGTGGCCGATTTCGCGCAGCAGCTCGCGCATGTAGGGTTTGACCACGGCGCTGCCGCTGTCGAACATCGGCCGGCTCTGCTCGTCGACGATCTGGATGCGCAGGCCGTCGCGCGTCATGTCGAGGCGGATCTGCGACTTCATCGCGGCGAGCTTCGGGCTTGCCGAGAGCGCGTCCTCGACCTTCTTCTTGAGCGCCTCGAGGCGCGTCACCTCGGCGCGCTTCTGCTCGGCCTCGAGCGACTTGATGTTGAGCAGCTTGCGCTTGGAAGGCACGTCGCCCTGCTTGACCTGGCCGGTCGTCCGCGACAGGTCCTGGCCGCCGCCGCGGACGACGTGCGACGAGTCGCCGGCGCCGCTGCCGCCGAGGAGCGCCACCTTGAGCGGCGCGTTGAAGAAGTCGGCGATGCCCTTCTTGTCGCCTTCGGTCGTCGAGCCGAGCAGCCACATGAGGAGGAAGAACGCCATCATCGCCGTCACGAAGTCGGCGTAGGCGATCTTCCATGCGCCGCCGTGCTTGTTGTGGCCGCCCTTGCGGACACGCTTGATGATGATCGGCTGGAGCTTCTTCGAGTCGCCGGCCATCTAATGCTCCTCTTCGCACGCGGGCGCGGGCGGCGGGCGGCCCGAGGCGCACGCGGCGGCAGTGCGTGCCGCTCGGTCGCATCGGGACGGCAGGCCGCCCTGTTTTGCGGAAGTAAGAGGAGGAGGCGGAGGGACGGATGTCCCGAAGCCGGGGGATATGGAGCACAGCAGGGCGGCCCGCCGTCCCGATCCCGTGGACGTCGAACAACCCTCGCTTCGCTCGGCATGAAGCTCGAAGTTGGTCACGCCTTCTTGCCCTTGACGTGGCCTTCGAGCTCGGAGAACGTCGGCCGGTCCTTCGAGTAGAGGACCTTGCGGCCGAACTCGACCGCGACCTGCGGCGCGTAGCCCTGCATCGACGCGAGCAGCGTCGTCTTGATGCACTGCAGCTCCTTGGATCCTTCGTCGACCTTCTGCTCGATCAGGCCGCCGAGCGGCTCGACGACGGCGTAGGCGAGCAGGATGCCGAGGAAGGTGCCGACCAGCGCCGAGCCGATCATGCCGCCGAGGATGGCCGGCGGCTGGCCGACCGAGCCCATCGTGTTGACGACGCCGAGCACCGCCGCGACGATGCCGAACGCCGGCAGCGCGCCGGCGAGCCGGCCGAGGGCGTTCACCGGGCCGTGCGCCTCGGCGTGGTGCGTCTCGATCTCGCTGTCCATCAGGCTCTCGATCTCGTGCGCGTTGAGGTTGCCCGAGACCATCATGCGCAGATAGTCGGTGATGAACTCGACGACGTGGTGGTCGGAGCCGACGACGGGGTACTTCTGGAACAGCGACGACCCGGCCGGGTCCTCGACGTCCTTCTCGATCGCCATCAGGCCCTCCTTGCGCGCCTTCTGGAGGATGTCGTAGAGGAGCGCCATCAGCTCCATGTAGCGCGCCTTCGAGTACTTGGAGCCCTTGAGCACGCCGGGCAGCGCTGCCAGCGTCGCCTTGAGCACCTTGGGCTGGTTGTTGACGGCGAAGGCGCCGAGCGAGCCGCCCAGGATCGCCATCAGCTCGGTCGGCAGCGCGTGCAGGATCACGCCGATGTTGCCGCCATGGATGATGTAGGCGCCGAAGATGCAGCCGAGGGCGACGCCGTAACCGATCAGAACGACCATGGTGTTTCGAGGATTCCGTATCGGCCGGATGCCGAACGCCGGGCCCGTGCCGTTATCGGCGGTGCAGGACCTCTCTTGAGTTTGCCGCGGCGGGCCTGCGACGATCGCCGCAACTGGCCCGGATTCGCGGCGGAAATAAAAAAGCGGGTCCCGAAGGACCCGCATTCAAAGCACAGGGGATGTGCTGGAGGAGACAAAGCAAGAACAGTGAACGGAGAGCCCTGTCTTTCGACAGGCTGGCGGGCGACTTGAGCCGCCGGCCGCTGAATTCGGGAACTAGTGCATGCGAATCGCGCCGGCCGCCTTGCCCTTGCCGGCGCGCGCGGGCGGATTGCACAGCGCGCACTCGTAGTGTCGGGCGATCTCGTGCGGATGGGTCACGAACTGGCCGCCGCACTTCGAGCACTTCGTCATGGTCAGCATGCCGTTGTCGACGAACTTGACCAGGCGCCAGGCGCGGGTCACCGACAGCAGCGCCTCGAGGCCCTGCGCCGAGGTCTCTTCCTGGTAGAGCTGGTAGCCCTTGATGACCGCGTCGATCTCGTCGAGCTCCGACGACTTGTTGAGGTACTCGTGGATGTTCAGGAACAGCGATGCGTGGATGTTCGGCTGCCAGGTCATGAACCAGTCGGTCGAGAACGGCAGCTGGCCCTTGCTCGGCGACTTGCCCGCGACCTCCTTGTAGAGGCGCAGCAGCCGCTCGTACGAGAGGTCGGTCTCCGACTCGAGGACCTGCAGCCGCGCGCCGAGCCCGATCAGCGCGACCGCGCGGCTGATCTGCCTGGCCTCGGTGAGGATGCTCTTCTGGCGCATGGTCACGCGGCTTCCTGGTGGCGGCCGGCGAGCAGGATCGACGCGTGCAGGCGCGCCGTCGCGTCGTTGGCGGCGCTCTTGCCGTGGTTGGTGAGCAGGGTCCAGACCATGTCGTCGTCCATGCGGAAGCGGCACAGCAGCGTGTTGCTGGCGGCGATCTTCATGATCTGCGCCGGTGTCAGCAG
>DATIDZ010000312.1:0-2182 GCA_035456045.1 Caldimonas sp. | reverse complement strand
CAGGACACCGAAGCCGAGCGTGATGGCGTTCTGCGCGCCGACACCCGAGGCGATGAGCATGGCGCCGAGCACGCTTGCGATGATCCCGGCGACCCAGCGCGCCTTCCGGCGGCGCTCCGGCGGCGGCTCGGGCAGGTTGCGGATCGCGCTGACGATGTTCATCCGGCTCACGCGCCCCGCCGAGTACGTGACGACGGCGAGCGTCAGCAGCACCCCGAGCGCGTAGGCGAGGACGACGCTCGAGGGCTTCACGGCGAAGGCGATCTTCAGGTCGCTGTCCGCCGCGACGGCCGCCGCCATGCCGCGCACCATGAGGAACGCGACGCCGACGCCCAGGAGCGCGCCCGCCGCTGCCGCGAGGACGTCGTAGGCCAGGCCCTCGAAGAGGAACATCTGGACGAGGTGGCGCCGGCGCGTGCCGACGGCGCGCGCGATGCCCAGCTCGCCGCGCCGCTCGGCGGCGAGCATCACGACGATCAGGAAGATGAGCAGGATGCCGGCGGCGATCGAGAACGATCCGAACGTCGTGAACATCGACATGAACGCCGCGCCGGTGGTGTCGGCGTCGTCGAGGGCGCTGCGCTTGGTGTCGTCGGCCTCGAGCCCGAGCGGGGTCAGGGTCGGCCGCAGCTCGCGGATGACCTGGTCGGTGAGCGCCGCCCCGTCCTCGCCGCCGCCGCGATTGGAGACGAAGACCGCCCTGACGAGCCCCGGCTTGCCCAGCAGCCGCTGGGCGGGCGCGAGCGGCATGAGCATGCCGGCGCCGTCGGTGCCGCCCCCGTCGTAGTGGACGATCGCCTTGACCCGCGCCGTTTGCGTGGAGCGCCCGGCGAGGACGCGCACGACGTCGCCGGCGTGGGCGTCGAGCTTCTCGCCCGCCTTGGCGTTGAGATAGACCTCTCCGGGTCCCAGGTCGGCCAGCGACCGCGTCGTGCCGCCGCTGCGCATCGGCCCGAAGTCGCGCAGCCGCGCCGGGTCGCTCGCGAAGAGCGTCACCTCCGGCTCGGACTGGCGGCTGGAGACGTCGAGCACGGCGATCGGCTCGACGATGACGGGCGCGACGCCGTCCACGAGACCGGTCGGCCGCATGCGCTGCGCGATGCGGTCGGCGTAGCCCTGCGGGAAGTAGCGGTCGCCGGTCGCCGCGCCGTCCGCCGCCAGCGCCGTGTCGATGCCCTTCGCCGCGACGACCTCGTCGGTCTGGCCGAGGGCCGTGACCGCGGCGCCGCGGATGGTGTGGCTCATCGTGTCGCCGGTGGTGAGCGCCGCGGCGATGATCGCCGTGCCGAGCATCGAGCCGGCGACGATCAGCGCGGTGCGTGCCGGGCGGCGGCGCACGTTGCGCACGCCCAGGCGGAAGAAGGCGCGGTTGCGCAGCGCGAGGATCGCGACGGCGCCGAGGACGAGCATCAGCACTCCCGCGAGGACCGCGGCGAGCGATCCGACCGGGGCGCCGAAGAGCCGGCTCATGACTCGCCTCAGCCGGTCGCGGGCACCGGCGCGTCGACGATCACGACGTCGTACGCCTCGCGCCCGGGCGGCGCCCGGTAGACGGTGACGAACTTCTCGACCTGGCGCTCGTAGTGGCCGCCGGTCAGGCTCGCCTCGGCGGCCTCGGCGTCCTCCCACAGCGTCAGCACGAGCGCCTTGCCCTCGGGCGTGGCGAGCACGTAGCAGCCGCGGTAGCCGGCCTGCTCGCGCTGTGCGGGCACGACTGACTCCTTGAAGAAGTCGATCAGCGCGTCGAGCCGCATGCGAACGGTGTCGACCTCCGCCAGCGTGACTCGCGCAACCATCAAGACACCTCCAGAAGCTCCTCGTCGACGACTTCGCCGTCGATCATTCGCACGATCCGATCCGTCGCCCGGCCCACGGCGATGTCGTGGGTCACGATCAGCAGCGACAGCCCTCGCTCGCGATTCAGCCGGCGCAGCAGGCCGACGATCTCCTCGGCGTTCTCGCTGTCGAGGTCGCCCGTCGGCTCGTCGGCCCACACGATCGCCGGGTCGTTGACCAGGGCGCGGGCGATCGTCACGCGCTGGCGCTGGCCGCCGGAGAGCTCGTCGGGAACGTGCGCCGCGCGCTCGGTCAGCCCGACCATCCCCAGGGCCTCCATGGCGCGACGCCGCGCCTCGCGGCCGCCGACGCGGGCTACCAGCAGCGGCAGCTCGACGTTCTCGAC
>DATIDZ010000311.1:0-12225 GCA_035456045.1 Caldimonas sp. | reverse complement strand
CTTGGCGCGGCGGTCGCGCTGCGCCGCGGCACGCACATGCGCACCACGGCGCTCGTGTCGCGCTGGAGCCGTCGCGGACAGGCCTGGGCCGAAGCGCTGGCGATCGCCGCGCCGTGCCTGATGCTGGTCATCCTGATCGGGCCCATGACCGAGTACGCCGGCGAGGAATGGGTCGTGCAGACGCCCGCGCTGTCGTGGCCGAACACGGTGCGCGCCGCCGCGGTGCCGGTGGGCGCGGCGTTCATGATCGCGATCGGCCTGCTCCGCCTCGCCCGCATCGGCATCGCCGATCTGATCGGCGTCGCCCTCTCGATCGCCGCCCTGGCCGCGGTGCTGTACCTCGGTGCCGGCTGGCTGCAGGCGATCGGCAACTGGAACCTGGTCATCTTCTTCGCGCTGCTGCTCGGCACGGGCGTGCTGGTCGGCGTGCCGATCGCCTTCTGCTTCGGCCTGGCGACGGTCGCCTTCCTGCTGTGCGTGACGTCGACACCGCTCGCGGTGGTCAGCGGTCGCATCGACGAGGGCATGAGCTCGCTCATCCTGCTCGCGGTGCCGCTGTTCATCCTGCTCGGCCACCTGGTCGAGATGACCGGCATGGCCAAGGCGATGGTCGACTTCCTGGCCTCGCTCCTCGGCCACGTGCGCGGTGGCCTGAACTACGTGCTGCTCGGCGCGATGCTGCTCGTCTCGGGCATCTCGGGCGCGAAGACGGCCGACATGGCGGCCGTGGCGCCGGTGCTGCTGCCCGAGATGAAGAAGCGCGGCAACCACGAAGGCGAGCTGATCTCCCTGCTCGCCGCCTCGGGCGCGATGGCCGAGACGGTCCCGCCGTCGCTGGTGCTCATCACCATCGGCTCGGTGGCGGGCATCTCGATCGCCGCCCTGTTCACCGGCGGCCTCCTGCCCGGCGTCGTCCTGGCCGTGATGCTCGCCCTGCTGGCGCGCTACCGCAGCGGCGAGATCGCGCGCGGGTTGAAGCGCGCACCGATGAGCGTCGTCGGCCGCACGCTGCTGATCGCGGTGCCCGCGCTGGCCCTGCCGGTGCTCATCCGCACGGCGGTGGTCGAGGGCGTCGCCACGGCGACGGAGGTGTCGACGATCGGCATCGCCTACGCGGTGCTGGCGGGGATGTTCATCTACCGGCGCTTCAACTGGAGGCGCCTCTACCCGATGCTCGTCGACACGGCGGCGCTGTCGGGCGCGATCCTCTTCATCATCGGCACCGCCACGGGAATGTCGTGGGCGCTGACCCAGTCGGGCTTCTCGAACACGCTCGCGCAGGCGATGACCAGCGTCCCGGGCGGCAGGTACGGCTTCCTGCTGGTGTCGATCGCGGCGTTCATCGTGCTGGGCAGCGTGCTCGAAGGCATCCCGGCGATGGTCCTGTTCGCGCCGCTGCTGTTCCCGGTCGCCAAGGCGATCGGCGTCCACGAGGTGCACTACGCGATGGTGATCATCCTCGCGATGGGCATCGGCCTGTTCGCGCCGCCGTTCGGCCTGGGCTACTACGCCGCCTGCACGATCGGCCGCGTCCATCCCGACATCGCGGTGCGCCGCATCTGGCCCTATCTGGGCGCGCTGCTCGCGGGTCTGCTGATCGTCGCCTTCGTGCCCTGGTTCTCCATCGGCCTGCTCGGCTGACGCGCGCACCGTCTCCTCACTTTCGACTTGCAAAAGGACATCCAATGACCACGAACCCCACTACCGTGGCGACGCTGTCGGGGCGGGCGTACCGCATCCGCCGCTTCGCGCTGCGCATGGGCGAGGTGCAGGGCCAGGGCTACATCGGCCAGGCGCTCGGCTGGGCCGACGTGCTCGCCGTGGCGTACGGCCACGCGCTGAACCTGCGCCCCCACGAGCCCGAATGGGACGGCCGCGACCGCTTCCTGCTGTCGCACGGCCACTACGCCATCGCGCACTACGCGGCGCTCATCGAAGCCGGCGTCATTCCCGAGAGCGAGCTCGAGACCTACGGCAGCGACGACAGCCGCCTGCCGATGTCGGGCATGGCGACGTACACCCCGGGCATGGAGATCTCGGGCGGCTCGCTCGGCCAGGGCCTGGCGATCGGCGTCGGCATGGCGCTCGGCCTGAAGCAGAAGAAGAACCCGGCGTTCGTCTACAACTCGATGTCGGACGGCGAGCTCGACGAGGGCTCGACCTGGGAGGCGGCGATGGGCGCAGCGCACCACCGCCTCGACAACCTGATCTGCCTGGTCGACATCAACAACCAGCAGGCCGACGGCCCTTCCGGCAAGGTCCTCGGCTTCGAGCCGCTCGCCGACAAGTGGGCCGCGTTCGGCTGGCACGTGCAGCGCGTCGACGGCAACGACATGTCCGCGGTGCTCGACGCATTCGACCGCGCGCGCTCGCTGAAGGAAGGCAAGCCGCGCGTCATCCTGTTCGACACGTTGATGGGCAAGGGCGTCCCGTTCCTCGAGACGCGCGACAAGAACCATTTCATCCGCGTCGATCCGCCGGAGTGGCAGCAGGCCCTCGCGGTCCTCGACCAGTCCCAACCCTACATGCAGCCCGAAGGAGCGCCGGCATGAGCACGCCCGTTGCGGAGAAGAAGCCGCGCCTCACCACCTCCGCGATGATCGCGTCGATCGCGTCCGAAGGGCAGCGCGTCAAGGCCGCGCCGTTCGGCAAGGCGCTCGTCGAGTACGCGGCGACGCGGCCCGAAGTCGTCGGCCTGACCGCCGACCTCGCCAAGTACACCGACCTGCACCTGTTCGCGCAGGCCTATCCGGACCGCTTCTACCAGATGGGAATGGCCGAGCAGCTGCTGATGGCCGCAGCGGGCGGCCTGGCCAAGGAAGGCCTGGTGCCGTTCGCCACGACCTACGCGGTCTTCGGCACGCGCCGCGGCTACGACTTCATCCACCAGGTCATCGCCGAGGAGAACCTCGACGTCAAGATCTGCTGCGCGCTGCCGGGCCTCACCACCGGTTATGGGCCGAGCCACCAGGCGACCGAGGACATCGCGATGATGCGCGGCATCCCCGGCCTGACGATCGTCGATCCGTGCGACGCGCTCGACATCGAGCAGGCCGTGCCGCAGATCGCCGCCCACAAGGGCCCGGTCTACATGCGCCTGCTGCGCGGCCAGGTGCCGCTCGTGCTCGACGAGATCGAGGGCTATCGCTTCGAGCTCGGCAAGGCCAAGCTGCTGCGCGACGGGGCCGACGTGCTCGTGATCTCGAGCGGGCTGATGACGATGCGCGCGCTCGAAGCCGCCCAGGACCTCGCGGCCGACAAGGTCGGCGTCGCGGTGCTGCACTGCCCGACGATCAAGCCGCTCGACGAAGCGGCGATCGTCGAGGCCGTGCGCTACCAGCACCGCATGGTGGTGGTGGCGGAGAACCACTCGGTGATCGGCGGCCTCGGCGAGGCGGTCGCGAGCGCGTTGCTGCGCCACCGCGTCCAGCCCGCCGGCTTCCAGCTCGCCGGATTGCCGGACGAGTTCCTCGATGCCGGCGCCTTGCCCACGCTGCACGACCGCTACGGCATCAGCCGCGAAGCGCTCGGCGCGCGCATCAAGGGCTGGCTCGCCTGACGCTTTTCCCGACAACAGTCCGTCATGTCCGAACCCTCCGCCACGCGGCTCGCGAGCGCGATCCGCTTCCTCGCCATCGACGCCATCGTCCGTGCCGGCGAAGGCCACCAGGGCGTGCCGCTCGGCATGGCCGAGATCGCCACCGCGCTCTACACCCGGCACCTGAAGTTCGACGCCGCCGACCCGACCTGGCCCGACCGCGACCGCGTCGTGCTGTCCAACGGCCACGGCTCGATGCTGCTGTATGCGCTGCTGCACCTGAGCGGCTACGAGCGCATCGGCATCGAGCAGGTGAGCACGTTCCGCGACTTCGGCTCGCGCTGCGAAGGCCACCCGGAGTTCGATCCTGCCTCCGGCATCGAGGTGACGACGGGCCCGCTCGGCCAGGGCATCGCCAACGCGTTCGGCATGGCGGTCGCCGAGGCGTACCTGAACGCGCGCTTCGGCGCCGGCGTCGTCGACCACCGCACCTACGCCTTCGTCGGCGACGGCTGCCTGCAGGAGGGAATCGGCCAGGAGATGATCTCGCTGGCGGGGCACCTCAGGCTCGGCAAGCTGACCCTGCTGTGGGACGACAACCGCATCACCGACGACGGCGCGACCGACCTCGCGATCAGCGAGGACGTCGCCGCGCGCTTTCGCGTCGCCGGCTGGCACGTCGTCGAGGTCGACGGCCACGACGTCGACGCGGTGTCGGCGGCGATCGACGACGCCAAGGGCGATGCGCGGCCGTCGCTCATCGCCTGCCGCACGATCATCGCCAAGGGCCTCGCCCGGCTGCAGGGGCAGCGCGGCGGCCACAGCGCCAAGCTGTTTCCCGAGGACGCCGCCGCGGCGCGCGCGCAGCTCGCCTGGTCGTCGCCGCCGTTCGAGGTTCCCGCCGACGTGCTGGCCGGCTGGCGCGACGCCGGACGCCGCAGCCGACCCGAGCGCGAGCGCTGGCAGGCGCGTCTCGCCGCGCTGCCGCCCGCGGAACGCGCCGAGTTCGAGCGCATCGTCGCCGGCGAGCTGCCCGAGGGCTGGCGCGACGTGCTGCTCGCCTACAAGCGCAGCGCGCTCGAGCGCGAGCCGCTCGCGAGCGGCATCTTCATCTCCGCCGAGATCAACGACCAGCTCGTCGACCGGATGCCCGAGCGCATGGTCGCCTGTGCCGACCTCGAAGCGCCGACCAACCACAAGCGCCGGCTGGCCGCCTTCACCGCCGAGGACCGCAGCGGCGCCTACGTGCACTGCGGCGTGCGCGAGCACGTGATGGGCGCGATGGCGAACGGCATGGCCGCGCACGGGGGCGTCGTGCCGCTGGCGGTCACCTACCTCGCGTTCTCCGACTACGAGCGACCGGCGATGCGCATGGCCGCGCTGATGGGCCTGCCGGTGAAGTTCGTCTTCAGCCACGACTCGATCGGCATCGGCCGCAACGGGCCGACGCACCAGCCGGTCGAGATCCTCGCATCGCTGCGCGCGATGCCGAACATGCTCGTGCTGCGCCCGGCCGATGCGGCCGAGGCGGCCGAGTGCTGGGAGATCGCGTTCGAGCATCGCAGCGGCCCGTCGACGCTCGTCTTCGCGCGCCAGGCGCTGCCGCACGTTCGACGCGCGCACACGAGCACGAACCTCTCGCGACGCGGCGCCTACGTGCTCGCCGAGGCCGACGGCGGACCGCGCGAGGTGACGCTGCTCGCGACCGGCTCCGAGGTGACGCTCGCGCTCGCCGCGCGCGCCGCGCTGCAGGCGGCCGGGACGCCGACCGCCGTCGTGTCGATGCCGAGCTGGGAGCTGTTCGCGGCGCAGGATTCCGCCTACCGTTCGAGCGTGCTCGGCGCCGGCACCGCGCGCCTCGGCTGCGAGGCGGCGCTGCGCTTCGGCTGGGACCGCTGGCTCGGCGAGCGCGGCGGCTTCGTCGGCATGACCGGGTTCGGCGCCTCCGGGCCGGCGGAAGTGCTATATCCGCATTTCGGCATCACCGCCGAGGCGATCGTCGCCGAGGCGCGACGCCTGCTCGCCACCCGACCCGAGAGCGCCATCGCATGAGCCATCGCATCGTCTTCCTCGACCGCGGCACGATCGCGCCGCAGATCCGCGTCCGGCCGCCGTCGTTCGCGCACGAGCTGATCGAGCACGCGGAGACGCGTGCCGACCAGGTGGCCGAGCGCCTCGCCGGCGCGTCGATCGCGATCACCAACAAGGCGCCGATCACGGCCGCGACGCTGGAGCGCCTGCCGGCGCTGAAGCTCGTCGCCGTCGCGGCGACCGGCACCGACTGCGTCGACAAGGCGGCTTGCGCCGCGCGCGGCGTGGCGGTGAGCAACATCCGCGGCTACGCGATCAACACGGTGCCCGAGCACACGTTCGCGCTGATCCTGGCGCTGCGCCGCAACATCGTCGCCTATCGCGAGTCGGTGCTGGCCGGACGCTGGCAGCAGTCGGGGCAGTTCTGCTTCTTCGACCATCCGATCCGCGACCTGCGCGGCGCGCGGCTGGGCATCGTCGGCGAGGGCGTGCTCGGCCAGCGCGTCGCCGATCTCGCACGCGCCTTCGGCATGGTGCCGATGTTCGCGGCGCACAAGGGCCGAAGCGGCCTGGGCCCGCTCTACACCCCGTGGCAGGAGGTGCTCGAGACGAGCGACGTGATCACGCTGCACTCGCCGCTGACGAAGGAGACGCGCGGCATGATCGCGATGCCCGAGTTCGAGGCGATGAAGCGCCGCCCGCTGATCGTCAACACCGCGCGCGGCGGCCTGGTCGACGAGATCGCGCTGGTGCGCGCGCTCGACGCCGGGCTGATCGCCGGCGCGGGCTTCGACGTCGTCGACGGCGAGCCGCCCGCGGCCGACAACCCGCTCATGCGCGCCGCCGCGCGCCGCAACGTGATCCTCACGCCGCACGTGGCGTGGGCGTCCGACGAGGCGCAGCAGACGCTGGCCGATCAACTGGTCGACAACATCGAGAACTTCGTCGCCGGCCGACCGACGAACCTGGTCGAAGGTGCCTTCTGATCCGGCTCAGTCTGCCTTCGGGCTGGCGTCGTCCTCCTCGCGCCTGGCGCGGGCGAAGTGGACGATGCCGCTGACGACGACGAACAGCAGGAGCAGCGCCAGAAGCCCGAGGGTCTCGTACTGCTTGAGGTCGGCGAACAGCCACTCGAGGGCGTGGCCGAACAGGTAGCCGATGCCGGCGATCAGCGGCGCCCACAGCATCGCGCCGATCGCGTTGAAGACGAGGAAGCGGCGCGGGTCCAGGCTGCTCATGCCGATGACGATCGGCCCGGCGATGCGCAAGCCGTACGCGAAGCGAATGCCGATGATCAGTCCCGCGTGGTAGCGGAGCAGCAGGGCGTTGATCTTCTCGGCCCGGGCCCGGATCAGCGGCAGGCGCCGCATCAGGCTGTTGCCGAAGAAGCGGCCCGAGAAGAAGAAGATCTGGTCGCCGAGGGTCGCGCCGCAGAACGCGACGCCGATGACCGCGGGCAGCGAGAGATAGCCCTGGTGCGCCGCGTACGCTGCCAGCAGCAGGATCGCCTCGCCTTCCAGCAAGGTGCCGACGAAGACGGCCAGGTAGCCGTAGTCCGCGATGAGCTGGGGCAGCGAGGCATCCACCTGGGCGCCGACGTTACCCGATGAGCGCGCGCCGCGTCGCCGCGCCGTCGCGCCGGTTCGCGAAGCGCCGCTGCGGCTCGTACGGGAACACGTCGAGCATCGCGCCCGCCAGGATGCGCTCCTTGTGCAGGCTCCAGTAGTCGGGGTCGAGCAGCTCAGAATGGTGCGCCAGGAACGCCTTGCGCACCTCGGGATTGCCGAGCAGGAAGCGACCGAAGGTCTCGGGGAAGACGTCCTTCGGCCCGACCTCGAACCAGGGCTCGGCCGAAGCGGACGCGTCGTCGTCGCGCGGCGGCACGTGCCGGAAGTTGCACTCGCTGACGTACTCGATCTCGTCGTAGTCGTAGAACACGACCTTGCCCTGGCGCGTGATCCCGAAGTTCTTCCACAGCATGTCGCCCGGGAAGATGTCGGCCGCCACCAGGTCCTTGATGGCGTTGCCGTACTCGATCGCGACGCGCTCGATCGACTCGGCTTCGCCGGCGGCGGCGGCGTCCTTCAGGAACAGGTTGAGCGGGATCATGCGGCGCTCGATGTAGGCGTGATCGATGACGACCTCCTGCACGCCGTCGCTCTCGGTCACCTCGAGCAGGCTCGGGCAGAACTTCTGCATCTCCTCGACCAGCTCGGGCTCGAAGCGCGCCAGGGGCAAGGCCACCTTGCTGTATTCGAGCGTGTCGGCCATGCGGCCGACGCGGTCGTGCCGCTTGACCAGCAGGTACTTGCCCTTGACCTTCTCGCGCGTCGTGTTCTTCTGCGCCGGAAAGAAGTCCTTGATCACCTTGAACACGTACGGGAACGACGGCAGGTCGAAGACGAGCATGACCATGCCCTTCACGCCCGGCGCGATCCGGAACCGGTCGCGGCTGTGGCGCAGGTGGGCGAGCAGGTCGCGATAGAAGCTGTTCTTGCCCTGCTTGTGCAGCCCGACGGCGCTGTAGATCTCGGCGCGCGGCTTGTTGGGCATGAGGCTGCGCAGGAACTGCACGTAGGCGCTCGGCACCGGCATGTCGACCAGGAAGTAGGCGCGCGCGTAGCTGAACAGCATCTCCATGTCGTCCTCGGTGTGGAGGACGGTGTCGATCGCGAGCTTGCCTCCCGCGCCGTGCAGCAGCGGCAGCGCCACCGGCGTCTGCTCGTCGCCGTTGATGATCTTGCCGACGACGTAGGCGCCCTTGTTGCGGAAGAACAGGTTCGAGAGCACCTGGATCTGGAAATTGGCGCGCGGCTGGAAGCTGCCGAGACGGCTCTCGAGCTCGCTCGCGACGTCGTCGGCATCGCGCTCGAGGTCCTCGAACTCGCGCTGCAGCCCGAAGTCGCGAACCACCTGCACCCAGGTCTCGCGCCAGGCCTCGAGCACGGGGTAGTACACGCGGTAGGTGGAGCCGGGCGCCTCGTCGAGCTCGATGTACGAGGTCGAGATCGCCGGCCTCACGAAGATGAAGTCGTTGTGGAAGTAGCTGCGGTGCAGGATCTTCGTGGTGACCGAGTTGAAGAACGTCTCCGCGAGCTCCGGCTGGCGGTGGTCGATGAGCAGCCCGATGTAGAGCAGCTTGGCCTGCTGCCATACCTCCAGCGGCAACGCGTCCGCCGCGAGCTCGGCCTGCAGCCGGCTCCTCGTTTCCTCGACGCGCCGGTCGTAGAACTCGATCCGCTCGCGCATCGCCTGCCGCTGCGCGTGCCAGTCGGCCTGCTCGAAGCGCCGCTTCGCCTCGCGGTTGGTCTCGCTGAAGAGGCGATAGTGCCGGTCGAAGCCGTCGAGCAGCGCCCGGGCGATCCTGAAGGCCGGGCCCTGGCGGGTCAGTGGATCGTCGAGCATGCGTCTCCCTGAAGATTCGGACGAAGACAGCAGAATTGCCGGCAAGCGAGGATTCAACCATGACCGTCCTGGATCTCCTGAAGGCAGGCGCCGACGATGCCGTCGCGATCGCCGCGCCCGAGCGCGCACCGCTCGACTACCGTGCGCTGCGGGCCTTGGTGGCGGCCACCACCGCGTCGCTGAACGCCGCCGGCATCGGCCGCAACGACCGGGTCGCGATCGTTCTGCCGAACGGGCCGGAGATGGCGACGTGCTTCCTGGCGTGTGCCTGCGCCACGGCGAGCGCGCCGCTGAACCCGGCGTACCGCGTCGACGAGTTCGAGTTCTACCTCGACGACCTGCAGGCCAAGGCGCTGATCGTCGAGCGCGGCAGCCAGTCCGCGGCCGTCGAGGCCGCGCGCAAGCTGGGCGTGCGCGTCATCGAGCTCGAGGTGCCCGAAGGCGCGCCGGCGGGTCAGTTCACCCTCGGCGCGGCGCCGTCGTCACCGGCCGCGCATCCCGGCCCGTCGCAAGCCGGCGACGTCGCGATGGTCCTGCACACGTCGGGCACCACGTCGAAGCCCAAGCGGGTGCCGCTCTCGTCGGCCAACCTGTTCGCCTCGGCGCGTCACATCGCGACGACGCTGCAGCTGGCGCCGAGCGACCGGGGCCTGAACATCATGCCGCTGTTCCACATCCACGGCCTTCTCGCCGGCCTGCTCGCGCCGCTGTCGGCGGGCGCGCAGGTGTTCTGCACGCCGGGCTTCAACGCGCTGCGCTTCTTCAAGTGGATGGACCAGGCCGCCCCGACCTGGTACACGGCCGTGCCGACGATGCACCTGGCGATCGCGACCCGCGGCAAGCACAACGCCGAGGTGCTTGCGCGCCACCGCCTTCGCTTCGTCCGCTCGTCGTCCTCGGCGATGCCGCCGCAGCTGATCCAGCAGATCGAGACCCTGTTCCGCGCGCCGCTGATCGAGTCGTACGGGATGACCGAGGCGGCGCACCAGATGGCGTCGAACCCGTTGCCGCCGCTGCAGAGGAAGCCCGGCAGCGTCGGCCGCGCGGCCGGCCCCGAGATCGCGATCCGCGGCGAAGACGGCGCCTTCCTGCCGGCAGGGGAGGTCGGCGAGATCGTCATCCGCGGCCCCAACGTCACGGCCGGCTACGAGAACAATCCGAAGGCCAACGAGGAAGCCTTCGTCGACGGCTGGTTTCGCACCGGCGACCAGGGCGTGATGGATGCCGACGGCTACCTGAGCATCACCGGGCGACTCAAGGAGATCATCAACCGCGGCGGCGAGAAGGTGAGCCCGCGCGAGATCGACGAGATCCTGCTCGACCACGTCTCGGTCGCGCAGGTCGTCGTCTTCGGTGCGCCGCACAAGCGGCTCGGCGAGGAGGTGGCCGCGATGGTCGTCCTGCACGAGGGCCATGAGTGCAGCGAGCGCGAGCTGCAGCAGTTCGTCGCCAAGCGGGCGGCGGGCTACAAGGTGCCGAAGAAGATCCTGTTCGTCGACGAGCTGCCGAAGGGCGCGACCGGCAAGCTGCAGCGCATCGGGCTCGCGCAGCGCATCGGCCTCGGCTTCGGCTCCTACGTCTCCGGCGAGTTCTAGCCGTGAAGATCGCGATCGTCGGCGCCGGCGCAATCGGCGGCTACCTGGGTGCCAGGCTGTCGCTGGCGGGCGAGCACGTCACGTTCATCGCCCGAAACCGCAACCTGGCGGCGATCAACGCGCACGGCATGCGCCTGGTCCTGCCCGACGGAAGCACCCAGCATGCGCGCGACGTTCGCGCCGTGCAGGACCCGGCGGACGCGGGGCCGCAGGATGCCGTCCTGCTGACCACCAAGGCGCACCAGGCGCGCGAGCTGCTGCCCGGCCTGCGGGCGCTGTTCGGCCGCGACACGATGGTCGTGACGATGATGAACGGCGTGCCCTGGTGGTACTTCCAGCGGCTCGGCGGCCCCTACGACGGCCGGGCGCTGGCGAGCGTCGATCCCGGCGGCACGCTGGCCGCGAGCATCGAGGTCGAGCGCATCGTCGGCAGCATCGTCTATCCGGCGGCCGAGCTGGTCGAGCCCGGCGTCGTCCGGGTCGTCGAAGGCAACCGCTTCACCCTCGGCGAGCTCGACGGTCAGCGAACGCCGCGGGTCGAGGCGCTCGCCCGATCGCTGATGGCGGCGGGGTTCAAGGCGCCCGTGTCGCGCGACATCCGCAGCGAGCTGTGGGTCAAGCTCTGGGGCAACGTGAGCTTCAACCCCATCAGCGCGCTCACGCACGCCACGCTCGAGGACATCTGCCGCTTTCCGCTCAGTCGCGACCTGGTGGCCCGCCTCATGACCGAGGCGCGCACGGTGGCCGAGAAGCTGGGCGTCGAGTTCAAGGTCTCGCTCGAGCAGCGCATCGCCGGCGCCGAGAGCGTCGGCGCGCACAAGACGTCCATGCTGCAGGACGTCGAGAACGGCCGCACGCTCGAGCTCGAGGCGCTGGTGGGCAGCGTGGTCGAGCTGGCGCGCATCACCGAGACCGAGACGCCGACGATCGACGCGATCTACGCGGCCACCGCTCTGCTCGCCAGAACGCTGGCGGATCGGCGCGCGCGACTCGCGCTCGCTCCGGCGGCCTGAGCCCGTTCTGACGACGATACGGCGCGCCGTCCTACGGCGGGGACCCTGATCGCGGGATGGGTGCGGTCGGCCGGTCGCCCTACTCTCTCGCTGCGTTCCGAGAGGCGGACGCATCAACCGAGGTGTGAGCAATGAAGAGAGTTCTGTCCGCGGTGGCCCTGGCCACCGTCGCCGTCGCGTCGCAGGCCCAGGTCACGTTTGTCGACGGCACCGAGCGCACCGCGTTCGCCAACTACAACCCGAACGGTATCGCGGGCACCCTGGGGCCCATCGTCGGCGGCCGCGAAGACGCGACGATCAACACGACCGCCGGCATCCTGACGGCGACCTTCCTCGGCTTCGAGGCGATCGACACCGATTCCTTCACGTTCACGCTGAGCAGCGGGACGCTGAGCAACAAGGGCGCGCTCAACGCCGCGATCTCGGGTCCGGTGGCAGCGGGTCCGCTCAACTTCACCTTCGCCGACGTGTTCCAGGGCACGGCCATCGGCAACGGACAGAACCTCGGCGACTTCACCTCGTACGCCGTCCTCGGCTCGTTCTTGGGCAGCGTGTTCACGCCGTTCACCCTGAACGGCGCGTACGACCTGATCCTCGGCTTCAACGACGGCATGCGCGTCGACAGCGACTACGACGACATGGT
>DATIDZ010000310.1:0-3859 GCA_035456045.1 Caldimonas sp. | reverse complement strand
CGTGTTGCTCGGCTGGCCGACGATGGCGGGCGCTCCCGACGCGGCAACCGTGAGGGTCGCCGCGTCGCTCGACGTGCTGCCGGCGCCGTTGGTCGCCACGGCGCGGTAGAGCTCGCCGTTCTGCGCCGCTGTCACCGCACCCGTGTCATAGGTGACCGCGGTCGCGGTCGCGATGGCCGTCCAGGTGGCGCCGCCGTTGGTCGAGCGCTGCCATTGCAGCGTCGGCGCCGGCGTGCCGGTCGCGGCGACCGTGAACGTCGCGGTCGAGCCGGGGCTGACGGACCGGCTCGACGGCTGCGTCGTGAAGATCGGCACCGCCGGCGTCGCGTTGACCGTGAGCAGCGCCGCGGCACTGACGACGCTGCCGCTCGTGTTCGCGACGATCACGCGATAGCGCTGGTCGTTCATCGCCGTCGCGGTCGCAGCGGTGGTGTGCGTCGCCGCGGTGGCCCCTGCCAGGTCGACCCACGTCGCGCCGCCGTCGGTCGAACGCT
The DNA here is from genome assembly GCA_035456045.1 of Caldimonas sp. Taxonomy (GTDB): domain Bacteria; phylum Pseudomonadota; class Gammaproteobacteria; order Burkholderiales; family Burkholderiaceae_C; genus Schlegelella_A. The sequence goes on along the minus strand of DATIDZ010000310.1, from coordinate 3,365 downwards.
GCCACTGGTACCTGGGCGCCGTGCCGGTCGCGGTGACCGTGAAGCTGGCCGGATCGGGCACGACGACGCTTTGCGCCGCAGGCTGCACCGTGATCGCCGGTGCGACCACGGCGCCGGTGACCGTCAGCGTGACCGCCGAGCTGACGACGCTGACGCCGGCGTCGGACACGACGACGCGGAAGTGGCGGCCGTTGTCGGCCGCACCGGTGACCGGCGTGGTGTAGCTGCTCGCCGTTGCACCGGCGACCGGCGCCCAGACGATGCCGTCGCTGCTGCTTTGCCACTCGTACGCGATGCTCGCGGGGCTCGCGCCGACCGAGAGCGTGGCCGCCGTGCCGACGACCACCGAGGTGTCGACCGGCTGCGACGTGATGGTCGGACCGCTCGCCGAGCCCCCGCCGCCGCAGGCAGCGATCAGGCTCGACAACAGCAGGACCAGCAGCAGCCACCAGGGCCGCGCATGCGTGGTGACGGGGGGGTTCATGGTGCTTTTCTCCTCTGGAAGACTCGATCCGGCGACTCGCCGCACGGCGAACGACAGTCGGGTTGTAGAGGTGCGAGCGTTATGGCGGCGTTATGCGCGGGGGGGGGTCCCACTCCCTGGCGGCGGGGCCGCGGGTCGCAAGCAATGTCCCGGCGCAACGCTTCGAGGACACGTCGGCCGTGGGGCCGACGGTGAAAATCGGCGGCGTCGCCGGCTGACGCTGCTCACGCGGAGCCGGCGGGCGCGCGTCGCCGCGACAGCGCTAGACCTCGTCCTTTTCCCAGAACGCGCGCGTCACGCCCTGGCTCTTCATCAGGGCGACCACCTTCTCGCGGTCGAGCACGCCGCAGCGCTTCGCCCACGCGTCGTACTGCGCGGCCATCTGCGTCACCCGCTCCGGCTCGCGTGACGCGAGGTCGTTCAGCTCGGTGCGGTCGGCGTCCATGTCGTAGAGTTCCCACGCCCGCGGATAGCGCCTGACCAGCTTCCACTTGCCGATGCGCACGGCCGCGTTGCCCTCGTGCTCCCAGAACATCGGCCTGCGGTCGTCGCCGGTCGTGTCGCGGCCGAACACCGGCAGCAGCGACTGGCCCTCGAGCGGCTCGACCGCGTGGCCGTCGACGCTCGCGGGGTACGTCGCGCCGGTGACCTCGACGATCGTCGCCATGATGTCGGGCAGGTAGCCCGGCGCATGGCGCACGCCGCCGTTCTCGTTCGCGGCGATGCCGTTCGGCCAGTGCGCGATCAGCGGCGTCGAGATGCCGCCTTCGTGGATCCAGTGCTTGTAGAGGCGGAACGGGCTGTTCGAGAGGTTGGCCCACGCCGTGCCGTAGCTCTGGTACGTGTTCTCCGGTCCCGGCATGCGCTGCGTGTCGTTGCCGAAGTGCACCGGCTCGCCGCTCCTCGTCGTGCGGCGGGCGATCATGAGCTTGTCGACCAGCTCGTCGATGGTCACGTCTTCCGGGATGTCCTCGGCGCACGCGCCGTTGTCGGCGAGGAAGATCACGAGCGTGTCGTCGAGCCGGCCGTGCTTCTCGAGCGTCGCGACGAGGCGCCCGATGCCGTGGTCCATGCGGTCGATCTGCGCCGCGTAGACCTCCATGCAGCGCAGCGTCCAGGCGCGGAACTGCTCGTCCTTCTCGGCCTCGCTCCACGGCGGCTGCGTCGGGTCGCGCTCGGTGAGCTTCCATTGCGGCCGCAGGATGCCGCTCGCGACCAGCTTGTCGAGCCGCTCCTGGCGAAGCCGGTCCCAGCCGGCGTCGAAGCGGCCGCGGTACCGGGCGATGTCGTCGTCGTGCGCGTGCAGCGGCCAGTGCGGCGCGGTGTAGGCGACGTACTCGAAGAACGGCTTGCTCGCGTGCTCTCCGGTGCAGTGCTGGTCGACGAACGCGCAGGCGTTGTCGCTGATCGCGTCGGTGTAGAAGAAACCGGGCGCGCGCGCCTCGTGCTCGATGTTCTCGTTGCCGCGCGTCAGCGTGTTCGGATCGTAGAAGCTGCCGGCGCCGATGATCGTGCCGTAGAAGGCGTCGAAGCCGCGCTGCATCGGCCACGCATCGGTCGGCGTCGTCAGGCTCGACGCGACGTGCCACTTGCCGCTCATGTAGGTGCGGTAGCCGGCCGCCTTCAGCACCTGCGGGATCGTCACGCATCGGTGGTTGAGGTTGCCGGCGTAGCCTTCGGGTCCGGAGTCGTAGGTGAGGATGCCGATGCCGGTCTGGTGCGGGTGCAGGCCGGTCATCAGCGAGGCGCGGCTCGGGCTGCAGCGGGCGGTGTTGTAGAACGAGCTGAAGCGCAGTCCCTCGGCGGCGAGGCGGTCGAGGTTCGGCGTCATCACCTCGCCGCCGTAGCAGCCGAGGTCGGAGTAGCCCATGTCGTCGTTGAGGATGAGGACGACGTTCGGTCGGGTGGTGGCATTCATGATCGTGGCGAGGTTGTCGAGCGTGGCTTGAAGCGATCAGGCAAGGCGCGCGCCGCCCGCGGCGTCGAAGAGGTGGGCGCGGTCGGGCGCGAAGTCGACGAAGGCGTCGTCGCCTTCGCGCAGGCTCGGCAGGCGGTCGGTCTTGAGCTTGAGCGGCTGGGCGCCGACCTTGAGGTTGACGATGGCGCTGTCGCCGAGGTCCTCGACGCGCTCGACGCGCACCGCGAGGCCGCCGTCGGCGAGGCGCAGGTCGCCGGGCCGGATGCCGATCACGACGTTGCGCGCCTGCGCCGATTCGAACGCCACCGGCAGCGTCGATCCGGCGACGCTGACCGCGTGCCCCTCCCATTCGCCGGCCAGCAGGTTCATCGGCGGCGTGCCGATGAAGCCGGCGACGTCGACCGACATCGGCCGGGCGAAGATCTCGCGCGGCGTTCCCACCTGGACGATGCGGCCGTCCATGAACACGGCGATGCGGTCGGCGAGCGTCATCGCCTCTTCCTGGTCGTGGGTGACGTAGACGGTGGTGACGCCGAGCGAGCGCTGCAGCTTGCGCAGCTCGAGGCGCGTCTCGAGGCGCAGCTTGGCGTCGAGGTTGGAGAGCGGCTCGTCGAGCAGGAAGAGGCGCGGCTGGCGGACGATCGCGCGCGCCAGCGCGACGCGCTGCTGCTGGCCGCCCGACAGCTGCCCGGGCGTGCGCTGCAGCAGGTGGCCGATGCCGACCTTGGCGGCGGCGCCGGCGACCGCGCGGCCGATCTCGTCCCGCGCGACGCCGACCATCTTGAGCGGGAAGCCGACGTTCTGCTCGACCGTCATGTGCGGGTAGAGCGCGTAGCTCTGGAACACCATCGCGACGTCGCGCTCGCCCGGCTCCTTCGTCGTCACGTCGGCGCCGTCCATGAGGACGCGGCCGGCGTTCACCGACTCGAGGCCGGCGAGGATGCGCAGCGTCGTCGTCTTGCC
>DATIDZ010000309.1:0-3654 GCA_035456045.1 Caldimonas sp. | reverse complement strand
GTGCCTGGTACGGCACGGTGAGGGTGACGATCGTGCCGCTCGGCACGTTGTCGGCGACGGTCATCGACGCCTTGTCGCCGTAGAGCAGCTTGATCCGCTCGCGGATGTTGGCGAGGCCGACGCCGGTGCCGGCGGTCGCCGCCTTGCCGAACCCGAGCCCGGTGTCGGCGACGGTCACCGCGAGCTTGCCGTGGACGATCTCCGCCTTGACCGTGAGCTTGCCGCCTTCGGCCTTGGGCTCGAGGCCGTGCTTGATCGCGTTCTCGACCAGTGACTGGATCATCATCGACGGGAACTCCGCCGACAGCAGCCCCTCGGGCACCTGGATGTCCGTCTGCAGGCGCTCCTCCATGCGGACCTTGAGGATCTCGAGGTAGGGCCGGATCACCGCCATCTCGCGGCCGAGGTTGTGCGCCATCGGCGTCGACTCGCGCATCGACGGCATCGAGGCGCGCAGCAGCGCGATCAGGTTCTTCTGCATCTGGCTGGCGCGCGACGGATCGGTCTCGATCAGGTGGTCGATCGAGGCGAGCGTGTTGAACAGGAAGTGCGGCTCGACCTGCGCCTGCATCGCCGCCATCCGCGCCTCGACGACCTGGCGCTTGAGCTGCTCGGAGTCGGCGGTCTCGGTCGCGACCGCGGCCTTGACCTCGGCCTGGATCGTTCGCTTGTAGGTGATCTTCAGGATCGCCGAGGCGATGATGATGAGCCAGGCGAGATCGGTGAGGAAGTCGCCGAAATGGCGGTCCCTCATCCGCCGCACCGTTCGCACGACCTTCTCGTCGGCCGACGCGCGTTCCTCCGCCGCCGCGGCGCGCTCTTCGGCCGCTTCCTGCTGCGCCTCGGCGGCCTTCTCCTGCGATTCGCGGATGGCCTCGATGACCGCGGCGCGCGCTTCCTCGACCGCCTCGCGCACCTTCTCGCTGTTGGCCCCTGGCGGCAGCTTGATCTCGATCCCGCCGGTCTCGTCGACGTTCCCTGCGGCGCCCGAAGCCGGCGCGCTCGCTGCCGCCGATGATCCCGAGGCCGCAGCCGACGCGCCTCCGGTGACGGCGCCCGGGCCGACGCGGACGCCGTTGCGGTCGATCTGGACATGGGGCGAGATGCGCACGCCGTCGCGGTCGATCGAGATGACGACGTCGCCGCCGCCCTTCGAATCCTTCTTCTCGATCTTGACGGACGGTTCCCGGCTCCGAGGTGGCAGCGGCGGCACGGGCGGGGCGGGGAGTCCGGAGGCCGAGGGCGGAGCAGGCAGCGCGGGCGGCACCGGCGGCACGATCGTCACGCGGTGCGAGCCGTCGGCGACGCTGCCGATCGTGTAGTTGAACGGCGGCACGTGCTGCAGGATCACGGCGAAGATCAGCAGCAGCACCGAGAGCACGAAGAAGCGCTTCCACGAGATCGAGACCAGCCAGTTCGCGTAGAGGTGAAACAGGCGGACCGTCTCGGCCTTGAACTGCTGCCAGCCGGTCGACGGCGGCCGCGCCGGCGGTGCGGGCGGCGAGGGGTCGGCGGGCGAGGGAGGAGACGTCATGGCAGCGGTCGGTGGCTCGTGCGGTTCACGGCGCCACTGTAGGGGCGGCACCCCGCTTGCCGCCACGGCGCTGCGACGAAGCGCACCGCCGGGGGGCCAGGGTGCAGCGCCACCGGACGGACGCCGGCGACCTCACGCCCGCGCGCGCCCGGGCCGTGCTGCGCGGCGTCAGGCCGACCGTTGCGGGGACGCCGGCGGCGACGCCATCGGCAGCGTCGTGTCCTCGAGCGGGAGCGTGTCGGGGCCCTGCGCCATGCGCGACTCGAGCGCCTGCGCCGAGAGCGCCATCGGGCCGGCGCGCCATTCGGCCATCAGCGCGTCCCACTTCGGCCGGGCCGTGGCGAGGTGGCGCGCCTTGACGTGGCCGTAGCCGCGGATCATCTCGGGGATGCGCGCGATCTCGATCGCCAGCGCCAGGTTGGCGGGACCGAGGGCGCGCAGCACCTCCTCGATCGATTCGCGGTACTCGGCGACAAGCTCGCGCTCGACGCGGCGCTCTTCGCTTCGGCCGAACGGATCGAACGGCGTGCCGCGCAGCCCCTTGAGCCGCGCGAGCACCTTGAACGCCGGCAGCATCCACGAGCCGAAGCGCTGCTTCTGCAGCTCGCCCTTGGCGTTCTTCTTCGCCAGCGACGGCGGCGCCAGGTGGTAGGCGAGCTGGTAGTCCTTGCCCATCTCGCCTTCGAACTGCGCCGCGACCTTGGCGAGGAAGCGGGTGTCGGCGTGGAGGCGGGCGACCTCGTACTCGTCCTTGTAGGCCATCAGCTTGAACAGATAGCGGGCCACCGCCTCGGTCAGCCTGGTGCTCGGCTTGGCTGCATCGGGCCGCGTCAGCGAGCGCGAGAACGCGATCTCGGCCTCGGCCGAGCGGACCTTGTCGACGAAGGCCTTGTACTTGGCCGCGTAGGCCGCGTTCTGGTACGCGGTCAGGAACTCGACGCGCTTGGCGATCAGGTCGTCGACGCTGGTCGAGCGCTTGACCAGCTCGATCACCTGGCCGGTGCGCACGAGCGCCTTCACGCCCTGCGGGTCGTGGGCGGCACGGCGGCCCCACTCGAACGCCGCCTTGTTGTTGTCGACCTGAACGCCGTTCAGCTCGATCGCCCGCATCAGCGCCGCGTGCGAGAGCGGCACGCGGCCCTGCTGCCAGGCGAAGCCGAGCATCAGCGGGTTGGTGTAGATCGAGTCGCCCACGAGCTGCACCGCGAGCGTGTCGGCATCGACGCCGCCGACATGGTCGGGGCCGGCCGCTGCCGCGATGGCCGCTTCGCAGTTGCCGGCGGGAAACTGCCAGTCGGGGTTGCTCACGAACGCCGCGGTCGGCGTCGCGTGCGTGTTGACGGCGACGTACGTGCGCCCCTCGCGGATCGCCGCCAGCGTCGCCTTGCTCGCGGTCACGATCGGGTCGCAGCCGATGACGAGATCGGCTTCGGCGGTCCCGACCTTGGTCGAGAAGATCGCGTCGGACCGGTTCGCGATCTGGACGTGGCTCCAGGTCGCGCCGCCCTTCTGCGCGAGCCCGGCGGAGTCCTGCGTGACGATGCCCTTGCCTTCGAGGTGCGCCGCCATGCCGAGCAGCTGGCCGATCGTGATGACACCGGTGCCGCCGACGCCGGCGACGACGATGCCCCAGGGCTTTTCGGCGAGCGGCAGCGCCGGCTCCGGCGGCGCCAGCACGGCGGCGAGGCGCGGCCGCTCGACGGCGTCCTTCTTCGTGCTCTTCAGCTCGCCGCCCTCGACGGTGATGAAGCTCGGGCAGAAGCCCTTCAGGCACGAGTAGTCCTTGTTGCAGGTGTTCTGGTTGATGCGGCGCTTGCGCCCGAACTCGGTCTCGACCGGCTCGACCGAGAGGCAGTTGCTCTGCACCGAGCAGTCGCCACAGCCTTCGCACACCAGCTCGTTGATGACGACCCGCTTCTTCGGGTCTTCCATCGTGCCGCGCTTCCTGCGCCGGCGCTTCTCGGTCGCGCAGGTCTGGTCGTAGACGATGACGGTGCAGCCGGGAATCTCGCGCAGGGCCTTCTGCACGTCGTCGAGCTCGTCGCGGTGGTGCACCGTGACGCTCGGCGCGAGCCGGGCGCGCGTCTCGTGGACGTCGTACTTCTCGGGCTCGTCGGTGA
>DATIDZ010000308.1:0-3815 GCA_035456045.1 Caldimonas sp. | reverse complement strand
CGCGAGGGCACCTGATGGAACAGTTCGCGCTCCTCCTCGCCGCCACGCTCAACTCGGGCACCGTGCTCGCCTTCGCCGCGCTCGGCCTGCTCATCAACGAGCGCGCCGGCGTGGTCAACCTCGGCGCCGAAGGGATCATGCTGGTGGCGGCGATCGCCGGCTTCGCGACCGCCGTCCACACCGGCAGCGACTGGCTCGCGTTCGGCGCCGGCGCTGTCGCCGGCGCGGTGCTCGCGGCGGCGTTCGGCGTTCTCGTCATCTGGCTCAACACCAACCAGTACGCGACCGGCCTGGCGCTGAGCCTGTTCGGCGCCGGCTTCTCCGCCTTCGTCGGCATCCGCTACACGCAGGAAAAGCTCGGCGAGCAGCACACGTTCCACATCCCCGTTCTCGGCGACCTGCCGTTCGTCGGGCCGGCGCTGTTCCGGCAGCATCCGCTGGTCTACGTCGCGATCGCCCTGACGATCGCGATCGCCTGGTTCCTGTATCGCTCGCGCGCCGGGCTCGTGCTGCGCGCCGTCGGCGAGTCGCCCGAGTCGGCGCATGCGCTCGGCTATCCGGTGCGTCGCATCCGCCTCGCCGCGCTGGTGGTCGGCGGCGCGCTGTGCGGCATCGCCGGCGTCTACGTGTCCGTCGTCTACACGCATCTCTGGGTCGAGGGGATGACGGCGGGCAAGGGCTGGATCGCGCTTGCGCTCACCACTTTCGCCACGTGGCGGCCGGCGCGCGTCCTCCTCGGGGCGTATCTCTTCGGCGGCGTGACGATGCTGCAGCTGCAGCTGCAGGGCGAGGGCGTGCAGGTGTCGAGCCAGTTCCTGACGATGCTGCCGTACCTGGCGACGATCCTCGTCCTCGTGCTGATCTCGAGGAACGCCGCATTCATCCGCGTCAACATGCCGGCGTCCATCGGCAAGCCGTTCTTCCCCGGATAATCGTCATCCGATGCACGCTCGCCTCACATCCACAACACGGAGGGAATCCATGACCCGAACCGCCACCCGCTGCCTGCTCCGGCTCGCCGGCGCGACCTCGATCGTCGCGCTCGCGGCTCTCTCGGGCTGCAGCAAGGAAGAGAAGACGACGACCACGTCGACGCCCGCCGGAACGACCACCACGACCACCACGACGACGACCGCGCCGATGGCGGCGTCGGCGGTCGTGACGTCGGCGAGCGGGCCGCTGAAGATCGCCTTCGCCTACGTCGGCCCGGTCGGCGACGGCGGCTGGACCTTCGCGCACGACAACGCGAGGAAGGCGATCGAGAAGGAATTCGGCGCGAAGATCCAGACCTCGTACGTCGAGAACGTGCCCGAGGCCGCCGACGCCGAGCGCGTGTTCCGCGACATGGCGAGCCAAGGCAACAAGCTGATCTTCGGCACCACGTTCGGCTACATGGAGCCGATGCTCAAGGTCGCCGCCGACACGCCCGACGTCAAGTTCGAGCACGCGACCGGCTACAAGCAGGCGCCCAACATGCGCACCTACGACTCGCGCACCTACGAGGGCGCCTACATGGCCGGCGTGATCGCCGGCGGCATGACCAAGACCAACACGCTCGGCGTCGTCGGCTCGGTGCCGATCCCCGAGGTCGTCCGCAACATCAACAGCTTCACGATGGGCGCGCAGTCGGTCAATCCGAACGTCAAGACCAAGGTCGTCTGGGTCAACAAGTGGTTCGACCCGCCGAACGAGACCGCCGCCGCGCAGTCGCTCATCAACGGCGGCGCCGACGTGCTGATGCAGAACACCGACTCGTCGGCCGTGCTGCAGACCGCCGGCAAGGCCGGCAAGTACGCGTTCGGGTGGGACAGCGACATGACCGCGTACGCGCCCAACGCGCACCTGGCCTCGGCGGTCATCAACTGGGTGCCGTACTACAAGAAGGCGACCCAGGACGCGCTCGACGGCTCGTGGAAGGGCGGCGGCCACACGTGGTGGGGCGTCAAGGAAGGCGCGATCGACATCGTCTCGATCTCCGACAAGGTGCCGGCCGACGTCAAGACCAAGCTGGAGACCGTCAAGTCGGGCCTGAAGGACGGCAGCTTCGTGATCTGGAAGGGTCCGATCACGAGCAACGACGGCAAGGAGGTGCTGGCCGCCGGCACCAGTGCCGACGACAAGTTCCTCGGCGGGATCAACTTCTTCGTCAAGGGCGTCGAAGGCAAGGTCCCCGGCGGCGACAAGAAGTGAGTCGCGGGCGGCCGCGCTCGCGCGGCCGCCCTCGTTGCGAGCGCAGCGAACCTCCTTCGTCGCCATGCTTCCCGCCTTCGATCGCATTGCGCGCGAGCGCGTGCCCGGCCTGCTGCGGGAGATGCCCAAGGCCGAGCTGCACCTGCACATCGAGGGCACGCTCGAGCCCGAGCTGATCTTCGCGCTGGCGCAGCGGAACAACGTCGCGCTCGCCTACCCGAGCGTCGACGCGCTGCGCGCGGCGTACGCGTTCAGCGACCTGCAAAGCTTCCTCGACATCTACTACGCCGGCGCCAGCGTGCTGCTGCACGAGAGCGACTTCGAGGCGATGGCGATGGCGTACTTTCGCCGTGCCGCCGCCGACCACGTCGTCCACGCCGAGGTCTTCTTCGACCCGCAGACGCACACCGCGCGCGGCGTTCCGATCGGCACCGTGATCCGCGGCCTCGCGGCGGCGCGAGCGCGCGCCGAGCGCGAGCTCGGCCTCACCAGCGCGTTGATCCTGTGCTTCCTGCGCCACCTCAGCGAGGACGAGGCGACGGCGACCCTGGACGAGGCCTTGGCTTACCGCGAGCATTTCATCGGCGTCGGCCTCGACAGCAGCGAGCGCGGCCATCCTCCGGAGAAGTTCGCGCGCGTCTTCGCCCGCGCCGGGGCGCTCGGCCTGCACCGCGTCGCCCATGCGGGCGAGGAAGGGCCGCCGAGCTACATCGAGAGCGCCCTCGACGTGCTGCACGCCGAGCGCATCGACCACGGCGTGCGCTGCGTCGAGAGCCCGGCGCTGGTCGAGCGGCTCGCACGCGACGGCGTCGCGCTGACCGTCTGCCCGTTGTCGAACCTGAAGCTGCGCGTGTTCGACCGGCTCGCCGACCACAACCTCGCCGACCTGCTGCGCGCGGGCATCAAGGCGACGATCAACTCGGACGACCCCGCCTACTTCGGCGGCTACGTCAACGACAACTTCGTCGCGACCTTCGAGGCGCTGCCGCAGCTCGACGCCGCCGACGCCCATGCGCTGGCGAAGAACAGCTTCGACGCGAGCTTTGCCGACGACGCCGCCAAGCAAGCGATGCGCGCGCGCCTCGACGACGCCTTCGACCGCGTCGCCGCGGCATGACCGAGCTGCTGACCGACCCGCAGGCCTGGATCGCGCTGGCGACGCTGACGGCGCTCGAGCTCGTGCTCGGCATCGACAACATCGTTTTCATCTCGATCCTGGTCGACAAGCTGCCCAAGGCGCAGCAGGACACGGCGCGGCGGCTCGGCCTCTTCATGGCGATGTTCATGCGCGTCGGGCTGTTGCTCGTGCTTGCGTGGATCATCGGCCTGACGGCGCCGCTCTTCACCGTGCTGGGGCAGGCGATCTCGGGCCGCGATCTCATCCTCATCGGCGGCGGCCTGTTCCTGATCTGGAAGAGCACGAGCGAGATCCATCAGTCGATGGAAGGCGACGAAGGCGATCGCGCCGCGACCGTGAAGGCGACGTTCGCAGCGGTCATCGCCCAGATCATGATCATCGACCTGGTGTTCTCGCTCGATTCGATCATCACCGCCGTCGGCATGGTCGACCGGCTCGAGATCATGATCGCCGCGGTGGTCGTTTCGGTCGTCCTGATGATGGCGTT
>DATIDZ010000307.1:0-12595 GCA_035456045.1 Caldimonas sp. | reverse complement strand
CGTCGCGGCGCTGCTGACGTCGCCGCGCCATGCGACGGGCAGCGACCGCATCGCCGAGGCGAGCGAAGCGCTCGGCCTCGCCGACGACGACATCGTCGTCAACGTGCAGGGCGACGAGCCGCTGATCGAGCCGGCGCTGATCGATGCGTGCGCGGCACTCCTGGTGCGAGAAAGCGACTGCGTGATGAGCACGGTCGCGCACCCGATCGACGATCGCGCCGACTTCGAGAACGCCAACATCGTCAAGGTCGTCCTCGATGCACGAGGCCGCGCGCTCTACTTCTCGCGCGCGCCCATTCCATGGCCGCGCGACGCGCCGGCCAGCGTGCCGACGGCGACGGCGCCGCTCCGCCACGTCGGCCTCTACGCCTACCGCACGGGGTTCCTGCGCCGCTTCCCTCGCCTCGCGCACAGCCCGCTCGAGGACGTCGAGCGGCTCGAGCAGCTTCGCGCGCTCTGGCACGGCGAGCGGATCGCCGTTCACGTGACAACGCTTGCCCCCGGGGTGGGCGTCGACACCGCGGCCGATCTTGCGGAAGCGCGACGGATCGTCGCCAACGCCGGTGCGGGTTTTGCCTGAGCGCGCTCTGTCGAGGCGCCACGGCATCGCCGCCTATTATCCCGGCGTGAGCGCACCCCACCACCGAGGCCCGAAGCCATGAGACTGATCCTGTTGGGGGCCCCCGGCGCGGGCAAGGGAACGCAGGCCGCATTCATCTGCAAGCGCTTCGGCATCCCGCAGATCTCGACCGGCGACATGCTGCGCGCCGCAGTCAAGGCGGGGTCGCCGCTCGGCCTACAGGCCAAGAAGGTGATGGACTCGGGCGCGCTCGTCAGCGACGACATCATCCTCGGGCTCGTCAAGGAGCGGATCGCGCAGCCCGACTGCGCGGCGGGCTTTCTTTTCGACGGCTTCCCGCGGACGATCGTCCAGGCCGACGCGCTGAAGACCGCGGGCGTCAGGCTCGACTACGTCCTCGAGATCGACGTCCCCGATTCGGCGATCATCGAGCGCATGAGCGGGCGGCGCGTTCACGTCGCCTCCGGCCGGACCTACCACGATCGATTCAACCCGCCGAAGATCGCCGGCGTCGACGACGTCACCGGCGAGCCGCTGATCCAGCGCGTCGACGACCAGGAAGAGACGGTCAAGAAGCGCCTCGCCGTCTACGCCCAGCAGACGCGCCCTCTGGTCGAGTACTACCAGCGCTGGGCCGCCGTGGGCGATCCGCAGGCGCCGGCCTATCGCAAGATCAGCGGCACCGGGAGCGTCGACGACATCACCGCACGCGCGCTCGCCGCGCTCGCTTGAGGAGAGGACATGGAAATCAAGGGCAAGGTATTCATCGTGACCGGCGGCGCCTCGGGCCTCGGCGAAGGCACGGCGCGCATGCTCGCCGACGCCGGCGCGACGGTCGTCGTCGCCGACCTGCAGGAGGAGCGCGGCGCTGCCGTCGCTGCCGAGATCGGTGGCCGCTTCGTCCGATGCGACGTCAGCCAGGAGGCCGACGGCCAGCGCGTCGTCGCCGAGGCCGTCGGCGCCGGCAAGCTCGTGGGCCTCGTCAACTGCGCCGGCATCGGACCCGCGGCGCGCACGGTCGGCAAACAGGGCGCGCATCCGCTGTCGCTGTTCACCCGCGTCATCACCGTCAACCTCGTGGGCAGCTTCAACATGATCCGGCTCGCCGCCGAGGCGATGAGCAGGAACGAGCCCGAATCGACCGGCGAGCGCGGCGTCCTCATCTCGACCGCGAGCGTCGCCGCGTACGACGGCCAGATCGGCCAGGCGGCGTATTCGGCGTCGAAGGGCGGCATCGTCGGCATGACGTTGCCGATCGCGCGAGACCTCGCCAAGACCGGCATCCGCAACATGACGATCGCGCCGGGCATCTTCGGCACGCCGATGCTGTTCTCGATGCCTGACGAGGTGCAACAGGCGCTCGCCGCCAGCGTCCCCTTCCCGAGCCGCCTCGGCACGCCCGCCGACTTCGCCAAGCTCGTCCATCAGATCGTCACCAATGACATGCTCAATGGTGAGGTGATCCGTCTGGACGGCGCCATTCGACTGGCCCCGAAGTAGCGAGCCCCTCGGAAGCGCGGCCCCGGCCGGGGCCGGCCCTTCCCTCGCGGAGGCAGGGGAGCGAGGCGACGAGGAAGCAGCCCCGTCAGCGCGAAGCGAGGCGGGGTGCGACTACGCCGCGCCGCGTCGCGCGTACAGCGCCCACAGGCGAGCGAGGTCGGCGGTGCCGTCTGCACCCTGGACCGACTTGAAGGTCGCCTGCGCCTTCGCCTTGTCGCCTGCCAGGAACTGGGCGATGCCGAGGTGCAGCTTGGCGTCCTCGGGGCGCTTCAGGCCGCCCTTGGCGATGCCCTGCTGCATCAGCTGCACGCCCTTGGCCGGCTGGCCGGCGTATACGAGGTTCATACCGAGCGAGACGAGCGCGTCGCCGGTCTTGGCGGCGGTGGCCTGACGCTCGTCCTCGGCGCGCGATGCGGCCTCCTCGGCGAGCTTCTTGTCGACCAGCGCCTTCAACCGCTTGGCGCGATCGGCCTGGGCGCCGGTGGTCAGCGCACCGCTGCTCATGCCTTTGTCGATGACCTGCTTGCCTTCGCTGGCCAGGTCGGCCTGGAGGGCGAGCTGCGCCATCTCCATGTAGTCGGCGGCCGCCGACATGCTTCCGGTGGCGAGCGAGAGCCGATAGGCGTCGAGCGCGAGCCGGTCCGAGAAGTTCTGCTTGCGCTGCATGCGGCTCAGGAGGTCGACCCAGTACTCCTTCTTCGGGTAGTACGTGACCAGCTTCTCCATCGCGAACACGTAGGCGTTGTTGTCGCCCTGCTTCGACGCCGCATTGAGAAGCAGCTTGAGCCGATCCTCAGGCGGCGGCGTGCCGGCGCGATCGGCGGCCTGGATCTCGACCGTCAACTCCTTGATGGCGCCGGCGAAATCGCCGCTCAGGTACTGGCTCTGGATGAGCATGGTGCGCATGGCGCCGTTGGTACCGCCTTCGCGCAAGTAGCGCTGGCACCATTGCATCGCCTTGGCGTACTGCTGGGCGCGGTAGTAGCTGCCGGCGATCGATTCGATCATGCGCAGCTTCTCGGGCGCGGCGAGACGCGGTGAGTTGCTCAAGGCCTCGTACGACCGCGCGGCGGTCTCGGCATCACCGGCCCCCGAGGCGGCGGCCAGGCGCATGCGCTCGATCAGGTAGGTCTCGTTGGCGTTGCGGGCCCCTGCCGCCTCGGCCTCGCGCACCTTGGCCAAGGCCTCCCGGTACTTGCCGCTCTTGATGAGCTCCTGGGCGGCCTGCAGCGGACGGCCGACTTCGGGACGCAGGCTCTCCTGTGCCGCGGCGCCGGCGCCGAGCGCCAGGCCTGCGGCGAAGAAGACGGCCGCCGCGACCGAGCGCAGGCGGCTACTTGACGAACTGCTCATTGCCGACCATTCCGAGCTTGGTGACGCCGAGGCGCTGTGCCGACGCCAGCACCGCCGCGACCGACTTGTACTCGACGAGCTTGTTCGGGCGGATGTGCACCTCGGGCTGGTCGGGCTCGGCCGCGACCCGTGAGAGGCGGGACTCGAGGGTTGCGCGGTCCGGCACGGCCTCGCCGTTCCAGAGCACGGTGCCGTCGAAGTCGATGTCGACAGTGACGACGACCGGCTCCTTCAGGGGAGGCGGCGGCGTGCCCACCGGCATGTTCAGGTTGACGCTGTGAAGCTGTACCGGGATCGTGATGATGAGCATGATGATCAGCACCAGCATCACGTCGATCAGCGGCGTGGTGTTGATATCCATCATGACGTCGGGCTCGCCGCCCCCGCCGCTGTTGCCTACGTTCATTGCCATCGTTTGGCCTTCAGCCCTTCGGCGGTGGTTCGGTCACGAAGCTGACCTTCTGGATCGAGGCGCGCTGGCACTGGAAGACCACGCGCCCGATCGATTCGTAGCGGGCCTGGCCGTCGCCTCGGATGTGGACCTCGGGCTGCGGCTTCATCGTCGCGATCTTCGCGAGGCGCTGGAAGAGCTGGTCGCTGTCGGCGACCAGCTGCTGGTTCCAGAAGATGTCGCCGTCTTTGTTGACCGAGATGTCGATGTTCTCGGGCTTGGTCTGGCGCGCGATGTTGGTCTCTTTGGGCAGCTGGACCGGAATCGTGTGGGTCACCACCGGGATCGTGATCAGGAAGATGATCAGCAGCACCAGCATCACGTCGACGAGCGGCGTGGTGTTGATCGCCGAGACGACCTCGTCCTCATCGCCCGACGAGCCGACGTTCATGGCCATCGCGTTCTCCGATCAGCGCGACGCGGGGGCCGGGGCCATGCGCGCACCCATCAGCACCCCGTGCAGGTCGGCGCCGAAGCGGCGCACGGTTTCCATCGTCACCTTGTTGCGACGCACGAGCCAGTTGTAGCCGAGCACCGCGGGCACCGCGACCGCCAGGCCGATCGCCGTCATGATCAGCGCCTCGCCGACCGGACCGGCGACCTTGTCGATCGACGCCTGGCCGGCGATGCCGATGGCGGTGAGGGCGTGGTAGATGCCCCAGACGGTTCCGAACAGGCCCACGAACGGCGCCGTCGAGCCGACGGTGGCGAGGAACGCGAGCCCGTCCTGCAGGCGGCTGTTGACGTCGTCGATGCTGCGCTGCACGCTCATCGAGACCCACGAGTTGTGGTCGATGTTCTCGGTCAGCGCGCCCTCATGGTGCTCGCTGGCGGTGATGCCGCTGTCGGCGATGAAGCGGAAAGCGGTGCCTTCCTTGAGCGTCTGGGCGCCGTCACGGACCGACTTCGACTTGAAGAAACTGCGCTGGACGCCCTTGGCCTCCGAGCTGAGCTTCAGGCTCTCGTAGAGCTTGGTGATGAGGATGTACCAGCTGCCCATGCTCATCAGCACGAGGATGATCAGCGTGCCACGCGCGACGAAGTCGCCCTGCTCCCACAGCGCGCCGAGGCCGTAGGGGTTGTCGACGGTCTCCTTGGCGATGGGTGCAGGCGCCATCGGCGCCGGCGCGGCCGACGCGGCGTCGGTGGCCATCGGCGCCGGGCTCGTCGTGTCGGGCGCAGAGGCGGCTTGCGCCGTGGCCGTCGCGGGCGACAAGGCCAAGACGCAAAGTGCGAGCGACGCCAGGGTGGCGGCCAGGCGCGCCGAAAGGGATGGGGTATTCCTCATGTGATTCTTTCTATCTTGGATAACGGGAAGGTTCTTCTTCGATGTCGTCGAGCCCCCCGGGCTCACTCCATCTTGTAGGCGAAGGGCACGGTGACGGTGACGTCACGCCCCTGCCCCTGGCACTTGTATTCGCTGACGATGCGAATGCTGTTGCGGGCGAAGATCTGGTGGGTGGAGCGAATCGCCTTGATGTCCTTGACTTCGCCGTTGGCGGTGAGCGTGAACTGGATCGTCGCCTCGCCGCGCTCGATGCCCTGACGCTGCGCCTCGCGCGGATAGGCGACGTCGCCCATCACGGTGGCGTAGTTGGAGCAGACCACGCCGGCCGACGCGGTCGTCGGTACGGGCGGCGCAGGCGGCGCCGGCGCTGCCGCAGGCGGCGGCGCAGGCGCGATCACCACCGGCGCAGGCGGCGGCGTCGGCGTCGTCGCGGTGATCGTCGGCTGCGGCGGCGGCGGCGTGGCG
Source organism: Caldimonas sp. (assembly GCA_035456045.1). Classification (GTDB taxonomy): domain Bacteria; phylum Pseudomonadota; class Gammaproteobacteria; order Burkholderiales; family Burkholderiaceae_C; genus Schlegelella_A. The sequence goes on along the minus strand of DATIDZ010000307.1, from coordinate 6,958 downwards.
ATCTGGATCTCGGGCGGCGGGATGAAGGGCGGCGGAGGCGCCTCCAGCTTGGGAGGCGGCGGCACGACCACCTCCGGCGGCGGCGGCGGCTTCTTGATCTCTTCGATCACCTTGGTCTCGATCGGCGCGCGGACGACATCGACGACCTTCTTCGCGAGCCCGGACACCAGCGCGTAGACGATCAGCGCGTGGAACAGCAGGACGGCGCCGAAGCCGATGACGCGTCGGCGCGGGTCGTTCTGCTGCTGGGCGAAGTTCATGACTGGGATCTCCAGTAAATGCAAAGCGCGCGAGGTTAACAAAAAATGCCCGCCGGCTTGTGGCCAGCGGGCACCAATCCTCGCGGAGTGGGCAATCCCCGTTCCCGGGGGCAATGCCCTCTAGTTTAAGAGAACTGGCGGCCGTCCCCCGCCATGGGTACAAGCAGGCCGCCAGCCGTTCACCACGAAGGCAAAGAACCGCTTAGAACGTGTACTTCGCGCCGAACGTGAAGTAACGACCGATCGCGCCGCTCTGGTGCCAAGTCTGGTTGTAGTTGATGGCATACGTGTTCACGAGGTAAGGATCGAACGGCGCCTTCCTGTCGAACAAGTTCTGGATCGACACGTTGAATTCCAGGTTCTTGGTGGGACTCCAGCGACCGAAGAGGTCGAACGTGGTGAACGAAGGCAGCTTGCACCCCCCGTACGGCTGGCCGCTCAGCGTGTAGACCGAGCAGTCGGTCGCACCATTGCTGTTGTAGACGAGGCCGTTCGACGGGTCGGTCACCGTGCCATCGCCGTTGTCCTGGGCGGTTTCACCCTTGTGGTCGATGAACTTGATCGGACCGATGTAGTTGATCGCGCCGCTGATCGAGTACGGACCCCGATCCCAGGTCAGCGAGGCGGTCGCGCGGTCCTTCGGCGTGCCGGCGCCCGAACTCAGGACGATGGGTCCGTGCGTGCCGGCGTACTCGAAAGTCTCGCCGGAAGCGAGGGTGCGCTCGAACTTCTTGGTGTGCGTCCAGTTCAGGGTGCCGGAGAGGTTGCCGGCTTCGCCGAGCCGCATCTTGTGCCTGAGTTCGACGTCGACTCCCTCGGTCGTCGTCTTGTTGGCATTCGTGTATGGACCCGCGACCGTGGCGAGGTTGCCTTCCGAGTCGTAGTAGAGGAACGTGTTGGCTTGCGCTCCCCCTGCCGTTGCGCTGCGCAGGTCCGGCGTGCCCGCCGTGCCATCGCAATTCACGACGCATTGGCTGGCCGGGATGATCGACGCCGGGTCGGCCTGAACGATTTCGTTCTTGCGCTTGATCCTCCAGAAGTCGACCGTGGCGCTCGTGCCGGGCATCGGCTCGAAGATCAGGCCGAGGGTGTAGCTCTTGGCGGTCTCGGGCTGGATGCCCGGCGTGCCGATCGACAGGATGTTGTAGCTCGTGAAGCCGAAGCTCGTACCGCCCGTCTCGGCCGGGCCAGGCGCACGGAACGCTTCCGCGTAGGTTCCGCGGATGGCGAACTGATCCATCGGCTTCACCTTGAAGCCGACCTTCGGCGTCGTCGAGCTTCCGAAGTCGGAGTAGTGGTCGTACCGGAGCGCGCCGCTGAGCTCGAGCCACTTCGTCACCGGCGCCGTCAGCTCCCCGAACATCGCGTACACACGGCGACTCGCGTCGAACTTCGAGTAGCCGAGGCCGACGATGTCGCCGATGTCGGTGAACGGGACCGCCGGATTGGTCGACTGTTCCCAGCGGGTCTCGGCGCCGAGCGCGATGCCCAGCGGGCCACCCGCCAAGTTCATCAGTTCCCGCGAGACCTTGATGTCGAGCAGCTTGACCGACGTGGTGGGCTCGGTCACGAGCGGCGGCGACACGGCAGCGAGAACGTCGGGGGAGGTCGTGTTCGGGCTGTTGATGCGGTAGGTGCCGTTGTTGAGCGCGTCCTGCATCACGCTGTAGCGGATGTAGCCGGTGTTGGTGTTCTCCAGCTTGCTCTTGATGTAGGCGGCGCCGACGTCGAAGTCCCAGCCCCACGTCGTTCCTTGCAGGCCGGCGACGGCGCGGAAGACCTGATTCTTCGTCGTCTGATCGCGACCGCCGAGCTCCGCCGGCGAGTAGGCGAGCGTCCGGTTGACCCCGAAGGTGTTGTCCGGATGGCCGGCGGGCAGGGTCATCAGGCCGTGGACGATGGGATTGGCAGGATCGGCAGGGTTGTAGACGCCGGAATCGTTGTTGCCGCCGAGCGTGCCGTTGGCCTTGGTCTTGGTCTCGAAGTAGCCGAGCTCGAGGTAGGTCTGGAGGTTCGGGGCCACCTGCATCGTGCCGCGGCCGAAGAGGTTCAGCCGCTCGATCTGGGGCTGGATTTCGGTCTCGTTGGTGCGGTTGTACCGACAGAGGCCCGTGTTCGGATCGACGATCGACGGGTCGCATCCGATCACGTTGACGCGCGGACCGGAGCCGGCGGGCGGCGTCCGCGTCACACCGAACGGCGACGTCGTGCTCGGCGACGTCACGCCGAGCCAGTAGCGCGGGGCGCCGTTGGTCGTGTCGTAGAAATCGAGCGGTCTCAGGTCCGAGGCGCCGAGGAAGCCGCGATCCCGGGACCAGATGTGATTCTGCTTGGTCGCCTCGAGGCTGACGAACGCGTTGTACTTGTCGGTGTCGAGGTTGCCGAAGCCCACGGTGCCGTACGCGCGGCCCGTCCGCCCCTCGCTGTCGGACGTCGACCCGTAGGTCGCCCCGACTGCGGCACCGTTGTAGTTCTTGCGCAGGATCACATTGACCACGCCGCCGACGGCGTCAGCGCCGTAAACCGCCGAGCCGCCGTCCTTCAGGACTTCGACGCGCTCGACGAGCTCGAGCGGGATCGTGTTCAGGTCGACGAACGTGCGCGAGCCGTCGTCAGCGAGGCCGTACGTCGTCATGCGGCGGCCGTTGATCAGCACCAGCGTCGAATTGACGCCGAGGCCGCGCAGCGAGATCGCCGCCGAGCCCGAGGCGAAGCCGTTGGTGAACGACGTCGGGATCGAGCCCTGGCCGTCCGCCGTGACGGACCGCAGAACTTCCTGGATCGACTGCTTTCCGCTTCGCTCGATCTCCTGGCGCGTGATGACCTGAACCGGCGAGGCGGTCTCGGTGTCGGTCCGCTTGATGTTCGAACCCGTGACCGTCACACGCTCGAGCTGCTGGTTCTGTGCCGTCGCGGTGCTCAGAACGCCGAAAGCCATCATCAGCCCCGTGCAGAGCTTTGTCTTCTTCAACATTGGAATTCCCCCGAAAAGAGTCGATCGAAAGATCTATAGACCCTTGGTCTCACCGCAAGCCGTGTGCCGATCTTGTGAATCGCCCACGACACCCTTCAAAAACTGCATCACCTCTCGGTCAGAACGCCCGCGCCGTCAGGCCGCGGGCGCCTCAGTCTCGCTTCTCCGTTCAGAAGAACTTGTACTTGACGCCGACCGTGTAGTAGCGGCCAAGCGCGCCCGCATAGTCGAGCGGGTTGTACGAGACCGCGCCGTACGTCGTCGCGTCGAGCGGCGGCTTGCGGTCGAACACGTTGCGGATCGAACCGTAGACCTCGAGATCCTTCATCGGCAACCAGCGTCCGACCAGGTCGAACGTCGTGAACGATGCGATCTTGCAGCCGGCAGGCGCATCGCTGCCGTCGGCGAACGCCGTGGAGCAACCGGCCGGATCGTCCTTGAACGCCTTGTTGTCCAGGCTCGAGCGATAGAGCATGTTGAGGCCGACGCGGTACGGACCGCTGTCGAGGAAGGCACCGAGGTTGACGCGATCGGCAGGGGTGCCGATGCAGTTCGTCACATCGCAGTTGCCGTGCGTGCCGGCAAACTCGAACGTCGAGCCGTCCGGATCGGTCCGCTTGAACTCCAGCAGGTGGGTCCAAAGCGCCGTCAACGTCACACGGCCATAGCCACTGCCGAGATCGAAGCCTTGCTTCGCGTCGAGGTCGAAGCCGCGAACTTTCGTCTTCGACGAGTTCACGTACTGGCCTAGCACCGCGAGCAGCGGGCCGGGATCGCCGGCGACGCCCGGGACGGCGCCCCCCGGATCGCGAACGACCTGCCCGGCAGCGACCGCAGCGCTCGTCAGCTGCTGATTGATCTCGTCCTTGCGCGTGATGTCGAAGTAGTCGAGCGCGAAGCTCGACTTCGACGTCGGCTCGAACACGAGACCGAGCGTGTAGTTGTCCGACTTTTCGGGCTTCAGGTTCGGATTCGGCGACGTGATGACGGCGACCGTGCCGGCCCCGCAGGCCGAAGCGATGCCGAGGTTGCAACGTACCGGATCGGCGGCGGACGAGAACGCGGCCAGGCCGCCGGTCCCGTTCTCCGCAGGGCTCGGTGCGCGGAAGCCCTTGGCGTAGGTGGCGCGCAACGCGAGCTCGCGCATCGGCGTCCACTTGATGCCGGCCTTCGGCGTCCAGGAGCTGCCGACGTCGGAGTAGTGGTCGTAGCGCAGCGCGGCGTTGATTTCGACCTGCTTGGTCACGGGCGCCAGCAACTCGGCATAGCCGGCAGCGATGGTGCGACCGCCGTCGTACGCGGAATAGCCCAGGCCGATGATGTTGCCTCGCTCGGTGCCTGACGTCGGCTGCAGCATGATCGACTCGCGGCGCAGTTCGGTGCCGATCGCCAGCCCGAGCCCGCCGCCCTCGAGTTGCATGATCTCCTTGGAAGCCTTCGCGTCGATCTGCGTGACCTTCGACTTGGAGTCGTTCGCGATCGCCGGCGACAAGGCGGCGTACATCGCGGCCGAATTGAGGCCGGCGTTCTCGCCGATGCGCCAGCGCGTGCCGGGAGGCAGCGCGGCATAGGCCGGGCTGTTCGCCGTGGCGACCGCAGCGTTGTTGATCGGCGAGACGACGGCCGAGCCCGGCTGGATGGTGAATCCGGTCGGATTCAGCAGCGCGAAGGTGACGTCACGCTGAAGGAAGCCGGTGCGCGTGTTGGAGACCTGGTTCTCCGAATAGAGGAACGCGCTGTCGAAGTCCCACGTCGCGACCGTGCCCTTGATGCCGACGAGCACGCGATAGAAGTCGCTGTCGATATTGCTGACTCGCGGGCCGACGTCGGCGGCGAGGTAGCGAATCCGCGCGGCCGAACCGAAGTACGGGTTGTCGGGATGCGCGGCATCGAGTGCGATGCCGGCGTTGTTGACCGGGCCGCCCGGGAAGCCGACCGAACTGCTCACGGCCGACGGCGTCGTGTACGACTGCGACTTGTTCTTGTACCAGTTGAACTCGGCATAGCCCTGCATCGTGGGCGCGATGTTCAGCGTGCCGCGGCTGAAGAAGTTGTAGTACTCCTGCGACGGCTGGATCTGCTGATAGACCTGGCTGGCATCGATCAGGCAGCCGCCGAGCGGATCGCCTTGCGGATGGCTCGTGAAATTGGAGCAAGCCGCGCCGGGAAACGTGCGCGTGAAGCCGGTGCCGGGGCCCGTGTCGCCGCGGTTGTGGTAGAGCAGCGACACAGGATCGCGCACGTTGCCGTTGATCGCATTGCCGCCGCCGGCGCCGCCGGCGTTGATGGCGCCCACGCCGCCGAGGAAGCCCAGCCCGCCCGCGGTCTCGGCGCTGAAGCCGAGGTCGCGCAGGTCGGTGCGCCCGACCTGGCCGCGATTGGTGACGTCGCGGTAATAGGCCTCGCCTTGACGGCCGATCTCGAAATTGGCCAGAACGTTGAAGCCCTGCGTCTGCAGGTCACCCCAGCCGCCGGTGATCGACGCGCGCTTTTCCTGCGCGTTGCCGTACTGCGAGGTTCCGTAGCTGACGTTGGTGGACAGGCCCTTGAAGTCCTTGCGCAGGATGACGTTCACGACACCGGCGATGGCGTCCGAGCCGTAGATCGCGGAGCCGCCGTCCTTCAGGATCTCGACCCGCTCGACCGCATCCAGCGGGATCAGGTTCAGGTCAGCGAAAACCTTCTGACCGTCATCGGCCAAGCCGTAGGGCGCGATTCGCCGACCGTTCAACAGCACGAGCGTCGAAGCGGTGCCCAGGCCTCGCAGCGAGATGCCGGACGCCCCTGACGCAAAGCCGTTGCCGAACGTCTTGGGCACCGAGCCCTGGTTGTCCACGGAAAGCGTCTGCAGGAACTCGGCGACGCTGGTCTTGGCCGACTTCTCGATGTCCTCCCGCGTCAGCGTCGTCACCGGCGAGGCCGTCTCGGAATTGATCCGGCGAATATTTGAGCCCGTGATCTCGACGCGCTCGAGCGTCTGCGCCTGCGCTTGCGCATAGGCAGTCTGGCCAGCGCTCAGCAGCACGCCACCGCACGCGACCACGAGCCCCGTGCAGAGCTTTGTCTTCTTGAACATTCAATTCCCCCGAGAAATATTCGTTCAACGATCTATAGACCCCGGCCCGACCGCAAGCCGTGTGCCAATCTTGTGAACAGCACACGACACACTGAAAAGGCGTGTAAATGAATTGTCATGTGCCGCCGCGAGCGCTCTCGGTCGGGGTATCCCCCAATCCTCTGGCGTCGCGCCACGTTTCTCGCTGCAGCCGCAGGCGCCAGGGGCCTGCAATGCCCGGCGTGCGGGGGCTGGCGAGCAATTCGCCGCTGTCTGAAGCCTTACCGGACGAACGGCTTCACGGCCGCGCATCGAGCCGGAGCCGTTGGCTCTTTGCAACACCGGCCGGCGTCCGGAAGGGCCAAAGTGTGGTCAGGCCACTCCGGCGCGTCCCGCAGCGGGGTCATCAATCCCAGCCGACAAGCGCCTGGCGGCGATCGACCAGCAGCCGCACCTTCGCGCCCACGGGCAGCGTCACCTTCGTCATGACATGTCCGAAAGGCAGGCCGGTGAGGATCGGCGTTCTGGTCGACGCGCGAACCCGCTCGAGCATCGACTTGAGCGAATAGCCGCGGTCGTTCGGCGTCTTGCGCCAGCCGCTGACTGCACCGAGGACGATCGCCTTCTGAGCGTCGAGCACACCCGCCTGGTGCAGCTGCAGCAGGTTGC
>DATIDZ010000306.1:0-2010 GCA_035456045.1 Caldimonas sp. | reverse complement strand
AGCGCCTGGATGCCGCGGTCGTCGACCAGCATCAGGTCGTCGAAGGTGAACAGGTTGTCCATGATCCGCTGGGCGAGATCGTTGTCGGCCTCGCGGATGTAGTCGAGCGCGGCCGTCTCGATGCTCGTGCCCAGCAGGTTGATCATCTCGGCGGCGGTCTTGACGCCGCCGAGCGGCGCCATGCGCGCCTGCTCGCCGCCGCTCACCATGCGGCCCATGACTTCGCTCAGGTCCTTCAGCGCCGACGGCTGGATGCCGTCGAGCGTGGCGATGCGGACGAGCACTTCGTTGCGCTGCCGCTCGGGGAAGGTCTTCAGCACCGCCGCGGCCTGGTCCGAATCGAGGTGGACCAGGACGGCGGCGACGATCTGCGGGTGCTCCTGGCGCAGCATCTCGCCGATCGACGCGGCGTCCATCCACTTCAGGCCCTCGATCCCGGAGATGTCGCCGTTCTGCAGGATGCGATCGATCAGCAGGTTGGCCTTGTCCTCGTCGAGCGCCTTGCGCAGGACGTTCTTGACGTAGCTGCCGGTGTCGGCGACGAGCGGGCTGCGACCCTGGGCGGTGGTCGTGAACTTGGCGAGCACCTTGTCGAGGCGCTCCTTCGGTACCGAGGTCATCCGCGCGATCGTCGCGCCGAGGCTCTGCACTTCGCGCGGCGACAGGTGCCTGAACACGGCCGCGGCTTCCTCCTCGCCGAGCGACATCAGCAGGATGGCGGAGTCTTCGAGACCGGCTTCGTCGAGCGACATGAAGGTTGCTTTCTCGGCAGAGGGTCAGGTGGCTTCGCCGCCGCCGACCCAGCCGCGGACGATGCCGGCGACGGCCGCCGGGTTGTCCTTGGCGAGCGCCTTCGCGCCTTCGATCTGGCGCAGGTAGGAGGGGGCGGCGAGTTGCGGCGGATACGCGGGCTCGTCGTCGACCACCGCGTCGATGCGCCCGCCCGGGCGGCCGGGCTGCGCCGGCCGCGCCGAGAACGTGCTCTTGACGGCCGGTCGGACGAGGCCGAAGAACACGAGCACGGCGACGAGGGCGAGGCCGAGCGGCAGCGCCGCGGCGCGGATCAGGTCGATCACGTCGGGGCTCTTCCAGAACGGCGTCTCGCGCGTCGCCGTCGACGACGACGGCTCGACGCGGAACGGCGCGTTGATGACCTTGACCGAGTCGCCGCGGTCCTTGTTGAAGCCGATCGACTCGCGCACCAGCGCCGAGATCTTCTCGATCTCGTCGGCGCCGAGCGGCACCTGCGTCGTCTTGCCCTTGGCGTCGGTGACGCTGCGGTTGTTGACCACGACGGCGGCGTTGAGCCGCTTGACGTTGCCGGTCGCGCTCTTGGTGACGCGAACGGTCTTGTCGACCTCGTAGTTGGTCACCGCCTCGCGCCGGCCGCTCGCGCCGCCGCCATTGGCCATCGGCGCTGCGTGCAGCGGCTGCGAGGCGCCGACCAGCGGGGCGGTCGCGGCGATCGGCGGCTGGTTCGAGGCCGCTCCCGGCACGCCGCTCGGCAGGGCACCCGTAGTGCCCGACTGCTCCGTCGTCTGCTGGCTGCGAATCGAGACGCTCGCGTCCGCGCCCTGGTTGGGCTTGAACTCTTCGGAGGTGGCCTCGGTCTGCGAGAAATCGATGTCCGCCGCGACGGTGGCACGCAGGTTGTCGTGCCCGACGATCGGCTCGAGCAGCTCGTAGATGCGCTTGGCGTAGCCGCTCTCGATCTGGTTCACGTACTGCAGCTGCTGGGCGTCGAGGCCGGCGTTCTGGCCGGCATCGCCGCTGCGCGTGAGCAGCGCGCCGCTCTGGTCGAGCACGCTCACCGCCTTCGGGTCGAGCTCGGGCACGCTCGAGGAAACCAGGTGCACGATGCCCGCCACCTGCGCCCGATCGAGCGTGCGGCCGGGGTGCAGGCTTAACAGCACCGAGGCGCTCGGCTTCTGCTGCTCGCGAAAGAAGCCGTTCTGGTTGGGCAGCGCGAGGTGCACGCGCGCGTTCTGCACCGCCGCCAGCGAGGTGATC
>DATIDZ010000305.1:0-2505 GCA_035456045.1 Caldimonas sp. | reverse complement strand
GCCGTCCTCGGCCGGCGCGGCGCGGTCGCCTCGGGCTCGGTCTGGCGCGACGGCCTCGTCGTCACCGCAGCGCATGTCTTTCGCCGCACGCCGGCGGCGCTGACGCTCGTCGATGCGGGCGGCGCGAGCCGCGCGGCGACGCTGGTCGGCATCGATTCGTCGACCGACCTAGCGTTGTTCCGCCTCGCCGACGCGAACGGCGTGACACCGGTGCCGCTGGGCCAGGCGGCGCCGGTCCGCGCCGGCCACTTCGTGATCGCCGTCGGCCGCAGCGGCGAAGGCGACACGATCGCCAGCGCGGGCCTCGTCAACCGCGTCGGCGGGCCGTGGCAAACCTGGCTCGGCGGCTCGATCGACCGCCTCATCCGCCTCGACGGCGGCGTCTACGAGGGCCTGTCGGGCGCACCGGTCGCCGATGCCGACGGCGCCGTCATCGGCATCGCGACGGCGGCGCTGTCGCGCAGCTACGGGATCGTCGTGCCCGCGTCGACCGTGTCGCGCGTCGTCGACGCCCTCCTGGCGCAGGGTCGCGTCGCCCGTCCGTGGCTCGGCATCGGCGCGCAGACGGTGCCGCTGCCCGAGGCTTCCGGCGCACCGGCCGGCGAGAAGAGCGGCCTGCTCGTCACGTCGCTCGCTGCCGGCGGGCCCGCCGAGCGCGCCGGGCTCCTGATCGGCGACATCATCGTTCGCGCCGCCGAGAGCGCCGCCGCCAACCTGCGCGAGCTGCGCCAGGCGCTCGCCGCGCACGTCGGCGAGACGGTCGCGCTGGCCGTGCTGCGCGGCGGCAAGCCGCTCGACCTGCAGGCGAGCGTCGGCGAGTGGCCGATGGCGCGGGGCTGCCATTGACGGGCGCGGCCATGATCCGATTCGCCGTCGCGTCGCCCTCTCCGCTGGTACGCGCGGGCCTGGCCGCCGGCCTGGCCTCGCAGGTCGACTGCGCCGTCGTGCTGAGCGCCGCGACGCTGGCCGAGCTGGCAGAGGCCGACTACGGCGCCGCCGAGATCGTCGTGGTCGACGCCGGCGGCGAGAACGACAGGGACCTCGATGCCGCGGCCCCCTCGGGTCCGCGCTTCATTCTGCTCGCCGCCGCCGGCGACGAGCGCGTCGGCGAGTGGCTCATCGACGGCTGCTCGGTGCTGCCGCGCGACGCCGCGCCGGAGGAGGTGGCCGGCGCGGCCCGCGCCGCGCTCGCCGGCCTGGTCGCGACGACGCCGGCCTATGCCGCGGAGGCCTTGCGCTTCGAGCGCATCGGCGAGCGGCGCAGCGCCGCGCCCGGCTTCGAGTCGCTGACGCCGCGCGAGCGCCAGGTGCTGGCGGCGATGAGCCACGGCCTGGGCAACCGCGCGATCGGCGGCGCGCTCGGCATCTCGGCGCACACCGCCAAGTTCCACGTCGCCCAGATCATCGCCAAGCTGCAGGCGCAGTCGCGCGCCCACGCCGTCGCCAAGGCGCTGCGCGCGGGCTTCGCCGACGCCTGACCCGGGCGCGGCCGACCTTCCGTCGCGCCGGCTGACGATCCGCTGGCGCGAGGCCGGCGCGGACGCAGAGAATGTCGCCCTGACGCATCGACGTCGCAAAGGGTGTTCCTTGACCACACAGCAGATTGCCGCGCAGCTGAGCGCCTACGTGTCGAGCGCGCTCGCGTCGCCGACGGAGCTCCTCGCCCTCTTCTCCGTCATCGTCGCCGGCGTGCTGCAGATCAGCAGCTCGTTCGTCAAGACGATGGTGCCGCTGCGCTGGCTCGCCGTCCTCAGCAACCTCGGCTTCCTCGGCTGGGGCGTGCTCCACCCGTCGTTCGTGATGGCGCTGCTGCACGGCTGCCTGCTGCCGATCAACGTCGTCCGGCTGACCGAGATGACGCGGCTGACGCGACGCGTGAAGGCGGCGACGAACAACACCGACCGCTCCGGCATCTGGCTGCGGCCGTACATGAAGTCGAGCAAGAGGAAGGCCGGCGACGTGCTCTTTCGCAAAGGCGACGAGGCGGAGCACCTCTACATCCTGGTGGAGGGCCGGGTCGACTTTCCCGAAGTCGCGGGAAGCGTCAAGCCGGGCGAGATCTTCGGCGAGATCGCGTTCTTCTCGCCGGAGAGGAAGCGCACGCTCAGCGCCGTCTGCGGCACGGACTGCGTGCTGCTCAGCATCGACCAGAGCACCGTGCGCCAGCTCTATTTCCAGAACCCCGGTTTCGGCTTCGAGATCGTCGGCCTCATCGCGGGGCGGCTCTCGGCGGACATCGCCCGGCTGCGCGCGCAGCTCGTCGAGCACCCGATGGCGTGAGGCCCGGCGGCCGTCAGGCCGTCAGGCGTCGTCGTCCGCGTCGCCGTCGTCGTCTTCGCTGTCGTCGGCGAGCGACTCGATCGTGTCGTCGTTGCCGGTGATCGACTCGGCCGAGTCGAGCGCATCCTTCGAGCGCGCGATGCGGTCGGGGCCGATGTCGGCGCCGTCGCGCGCGCCCTCGGGCACGGCCTCGGCCCGCTCGCCGGTGCCGCCGGAGTCGCTGTC
>DATIDZ010000304.1:0-3299 GCA_035456045.1 Caldimonas sp. | reverse complement strand
TGCCGTGCCGCCGCGAGCAGCGCCCGCGCGGCGTCGAGCCCGGACTGCGGCGCGACCGGGCTGCCCTTCAGCGTCGCCTCGGTCGCACGCGGCCGCTCGAAGACCTTGGCCAGGTCGCGTCCCTTGTTGCAGATCCACGGGCCGTTGACGGCCGGGTTCTCGAGCGGCGTGACGCGGTCGATGCGCGCGTTCGCGGCCGGGTCGAGCTTGTTCAGCTTCCACGCGCTCTTGCGGTGCCACACCTGGATCGTGCAGCCGCGTTCGCAGCCGGGGCAGACCGACGCCGTCGGCTCGAGGTACCAGACCCGCGCCTTGTGCAGGAAGGGCTTGGACAGCAGCGCGCCGACCGGGCAGATGTCGATCACGTTGTCGGAATAGGGGTCGCGGTCGAACGAGCCGTCCTCGACGGCGCGCACGAGCGAGTGGTCGCCGCGGTTCTGGATGCCGAGCCCGTCGGACTTCGAGATCTCGCGCGTGAAGCGGACGCAGCGCGAGCAGAGGATGCAGCGCTCGTTGTCGAGGACGATCCGGTCCGAGAGATCGTGGTGCTTGGTGGCGTGCACCTTGATCTCTCGCGAGACCGACGGCGCGCCGTTGTACTCGTAGTGGTAGTCCTGCAGCGTGCACTCGCCGGCCTTGTCGCAGATGCCGCAGTCGACCGGGTGGTTGAGCGTGACGAGCTCGAGCATCTGCTTGCGCCGTGCGCGCACCCGCGGCGAGTCGGTCAGCACGTGCATGCCCTTGGCGACGGGCATGTTGCAGGCGATGTCGAGCCAGCCGGCGGCGGCGCCATCGCCTTCGATCTCGACCATGCAGATGCGGCAGTTGCCCGGCACCGAGAGGGAAGGGTGCCAGCAGAAGAACGGGATCACGTGGCCGCTCGCGCGCGCCGCCTGCATCACCGTCTGCCCGTCCTCGGCCTCAACGCGGTCGCCGTCGATGAAGATCTCAACCATGGAGCGCGGCCTCCGGTGCGGCCCATTCGGCGCCGATCGCCTCGAGGCGGCCGTCGTAGCGCGAGCGGCCGTTCACGATCCAGTGCTCGAACTCGTCGGGGTACTTGGCCAGGATGCCGACGGTCGCGTAGCCGGCGGCGTCGCCCATGCCGCAGATCGTCGTGCCGTCGTTCGCCTCGGAGATCGCGATCAGGCGCTCGATGTCGTCGAGCTGGCCCTGGCCGGCGACGATGCGGTCGACGATGCGGTGCAGCCAGCCCATGCCTTCGCGGCACGGCGTGCACTGGCCGCACGATTCGTGGTGGTAGAAGCGCACGAGGACCTGGAGCAGCCGGACCATGCAGGTGCCTTCGGCGATGACGACCATGCCGCCCGAGCCGAGGCCGGAGCCGGCGCTCGCGACGCTCGCATGGTCGAGCGTCAGCGGCTCGATCTCGGCGGCCGTCAGCACCTTGGTCGAGATGCCGCCGGGGATGACGCACTTCAGCTTCCTGCCGGCGAGGATGCCGCCGCAGTCGTCGCGGATGAACTTCGCGAACGGGTAGCCGTACTCGACCTCGTAGACGCCCGGCTTGGCGACGTGGCCGGAGATCGAGATGAGCTGCGTGCCCGGGCTCTTCGCCGTGCCGACCTTGCGGAACGCCTCGGCGCCGTCGCGGACGATGCCGGTGATGTTGGCGAGCGTCTCGACGTTGTTGACGACGGTCGGCCGCTGGTACAGCCCGCGCACGGTCAGCCGCGGCGGACGGTTGCGCGGGTAGCCCTTCTTGCCTTCGAGCGAGCTCAGCAGGCCCGACGCCTCGCCGCAGACGTACGATCCGGCGCCGCGGTAGACGATCAGGTCGCACGAGAACGTGCTCGCGGCGATCCCCGAGCCGAGCAGGCCGGCGGCGTAGGCCTCCTCGACCGCGCCGGCGATGCGCCGGTACGGCAGGTCGAACTCGCCGCGGATGTAGATGAAGGCGTGGCGGACCTGGAGCGCGAAGGCGGCGATCAGCATCGACTCGATGAGCAGGTGCGGCGCGTGCTCGAGGATCCAGCGGTCCTTGAACGTGCCGGGCTCGCCCTCGTCGGCATTCGAGCAGAGGTAATGCGGCTGATCGTCGTTGAGCTTGATGACGCCCCATTTGCGTCCGGCGGGGAACGCCGCGCCGCCGTGGCCGAGGATGCCGGAGGCCGCGACCTCCTTGGTGACCTGCTCCGGGCGCATCTCGCGCAGCACCTTCTCGAGCGTCGCGTAGCCGCCACGCGCGCAGTACGACTCGAGCGTGTGCGAGTCGGCGGTGACCGGGAAGGTCATCAGCAGCTTGGTGCCGGTCACGACGCGAGCCTTTCGATCAGCGCGTCGAGACGCTCGGGGCTCATGCCTTCGTGGTACGTCTCGTTGACCATCACGACCGGCGCGGTGCCGCACGAGCCGAGGCACTCGACGGTGGACAGCGTGAAGCGCCCGTCGGCGGTGGTCTGGCCCGGCGCGATGCCGAGCCGCTCGCCGAGGTGCTCGATCACGCCTTCCGCGCCGCGCATCGAGCACGAGAGGTTGCGGCACGCCTGCAGGTGCCAGCGGCCGATCGGCGCACGCCGGAACTGCGTGTAGAACGAGAGCACTTCCTCGATCTGGATGCGCGCCACGCCGAGGTACTCGGCGAGCTCGTCGATGTCGCTGTCGGCGACCCAGCCGCGGTCTTCCTGGATGCGGCGCAGGCAAGGCAGGACGAGCGACGACTCGAAGCCCGCCGGAAAGCGCCGGCGCAGGACGTCGAACTCGGGCGTCAGGTGCTTCATCGATCGCACTCCCCGCCGATCATGTTGATCGAGCCGAAGGTCGGCACGATGTCGGCGAGCTGGCCGCCGTCGAGCATGCGGCTGGCCGCGCCCATGTGGACGAAGCTCGGCGAGCGCACGTGGACCTTGTACGGCGTTCCGCCGCCGGTCGAGACGAGGTAGAAGCCGAGCTCGCCGTTCGGCGCCTCGTGCGCGCGGTAGATCTCGCCCGGCGGTACCGAGGGGCCGTCCATGACCAGCTTGAAGTGGTTGATGAGCGACTCGATCTGGCTGTAGACGAGCGTCTTCTCGGGAAACGTGCAGCGCCGGTCGTCGACGTTGATCGGCCCGTCGGGCAGCATCTGCGCGAGCTGGCGGATCATGTAGACCGACTCGTCCATCTCGCGCATGCGGACGAAGTAGCGGTCGTAGTTGTCGCCCTTGATGCCGACCGGAATTTCAAAATCGAGTTCCGGATAGGCCAGGTACGGGTTGTCCTTGCGCAAGTCCATTGCAAGCCCGGTCGAGCGCAGGATCGGGCCGGTATAACCCCAGTTCAATGCGTGCTCCGGAGTCATC
>DATIDZ010000303.1:0-14004 GCA_035456045.1 Caldimonas sp. | reverse complement strand
TGGGAAGGCAACGGACGCTGCAACCTCGGCCTCCTCTATCAGGAACAGGGTCGCGGCGCCGACGCTCGCGTTCAATTCGACATCGCCTTGACTACGGCGCGCGAAGTCGGCTTCGTGCGGCTCGCCTACACCGTCCTGTGCAATCTGGGCATCCTCCTGGCTGCCGAAGGGCGACTGGCCGAGGCTGCCGAGCACTTGCAGGAGGCGGTCAAGGGCGCCATCGCCAATGCCGACCGACGATCGGAAGGCCAGTTTCGGGGCAGCTTGGCGCTGGCACTGGCCAAGCAAGGGCGGATCGACGAAGCGCACGAGTCGCTCGATCGTGGCGAGGCTCTGTTGATCGCGAGTGCCGACCGCCTGAGCCACGCGCTGCTGCTCTGCGATCGGGCGGAAATCGAGCTGATGGACTCGCGAACGGAGGCCGCCGGGGCAGCGCTGAAGAACGCGCAGCGAATCGCCGACGAGCTCGACTGTCGTCCCGAATCGGAGCTTCGCCGCCGCCTCGGCGCGATCAGCGCTGCGCTGCTGGTGTCCTGAGTCTCGCCGCGGCCGACTCAGTCGTTGGTCATCCTCGGATCCGGCGTTCCGCACAAGGCGATCTTTCCGCTGATCGTGTCCTTCTGCATGACGATCGGCACGTACACCGCCTCACCCTTGACTCTGTGGCGGTTCATCACGTGGTATTTCATGCGATCGGGCGCCCCGGGGCTGCCGTCGCCCAATCTGCCCGTGTGCAGCTGCGTCGGGTTGATGTTGGTCAGCCAGATGATCCCGTGGTCGTTCTCGGCATGGAAGAAGAACTCGGCGTTCGCAACGGCTGGAACGGGAGGGATGAGCTTCCAGACGATCCGCTTCGGGCCGTTCCCGGGTGCCGTGTTCCGCAGCGTGACGACCTCTGGCAAGAGCCCCACGCAGTAGGTTCCGCTCGCATCGCTGACCTGGATGAGCTGGATCAGGACGGGGCAGACGTCGCCGTCTTCGATCACGCAGTCGATCGGATCGGTGAACAGGAAACGACGAAACCGCGCGTACTCGAGAACCTGGTTCCTGAACTCGGGAGTGATCTCCTTGAGCTGCTGGGCTTTGCCGGGCTTGACGTCGCCCCTTGTCGCGACCGATGCCGTGGGCGAGGCTTGCTCCACGGCGCAACCCTGGCCGAGCAGGGCCAGCAGCAGTGCGGCCAGCGCCATCGAAAGACGGGTCATCGCGATCTCCCTTTTCAGCAAGTTGGGCTGTTTGCGCACGATGGACTGTAGGCGGGCGATGCATCGCCGGCTACATCCTTCTTGATGAGATTGACCGGCCGACCTCCTGGCTCGTCGAGCGACACGACGTCGGGCGGTGGCTCAGTCGTTCGTCATCCTCGGATCTCCCGCGAAGCACAGGGCTTGGGTCTTTCCGTCGGCGAGTGTCTGAATGACCCCGGGATAGAAGTGGGTCTCGTCGTGATGATTCTTGAACTTGTGGTCGAGCTGCACGGTCGTATCGGAAATGGCGTCGGCCTTGCCCCCGGTAGACGGGCCATCGTCACGGGTGATGATGACGCCGTGCGGACGCTCGAAGACGTACCTCGCGTTCGTGGGTGGAACGCTCGGCGTCGGGGGCACGAGAGTCCAGGTGATCGATATCTTCTTCCCGCCCGGATTACTGCCGTAAACGAGATCGATGTCTGCGGCCCGGACAGCGCAGGCCGCCAGGTTGTGCTGGCTGTCGAACAGTTCCGTCACGGTGGCCGTGACCGCGCACGCGCTGCCCTGCGCGCATGACACCGCGGACACAGAGAACAACTTGCTCATGCGGTTCAGCGAAAAGGCCTGCTGGATCGATTTCAGCAATCCGGAAGCATCGACCTGGCCATATGCGGCCACGCAGGTGGCCAGGGACAAACCCAGGACGACGACCTTGCCATGCAACTTCATCGACTTCCTCCATTGAGTTGAGGCCCTCTGAGCCAATGAACGGCAGTGGCGCATTGTTTGACTGCAGTCGGGCGAATGCCATCCTGCGAGTGCTCATTGCGACGAGATGTCGCAGGCGCTATAAGTCGCAGGATGCTGATCGTCACCGGAGCCATCCAGGCCCGCCTCGACACCCTCGACGAGCTGCGCCGCCTCAGCCTCGAGCACGTCGCCCGCTCGCGCGCCGAGCCGGGCTGCCTCGAGCATGGCGTCGCGATCGACGCGAACGACGGGTTGCGCCTGGTCTTCTTCGAGCGATGGCTCGACCGCGAGTCGCTGCTCGCGCACTTTCGCGTCCCCGCCTCGCGCGAGTTCGCGAGGCACGTGGGGCAGCTGGCGGCACGTCCGCCGGAGCTCGGCACCTACGAGGCGAGCGAAACGGCCTTGCGTTGAGTCGCTAGCGCACGGGCATCGCGGGCGCGACCAGCCTGGCCTTGTGCCGCGCGATCTGCGCGCGCACCTGCTCCGGGGCGGTTCCGCCGACGACGTTGCGCGAGGCGAGCGAGCCGCGCAAGGTCAACACGGTCTGCACATCCGCGCCAATCGCCGGATGGAAGCCCTGCAGCGTCGCGAGCGGCAGCTCGCTCAGGTCGACGCCTTCGCCCATCGCGTGCTTGACGGCGCGGGCGACCGCCTCGTGCGCGTCGCGGAACGGAACCCCCTTCTTCACCAGGGCGTCGGCGAGGTCGGTCGCCGTCGCGTAGCCGAGGCGCGCGGCGCGCTCCATCGCCTCCGCCTTCACCGTGATTCCCGGCACCATCTCGGCGAAGACGCGCAGCGTGTCCTTCAGCGTGTCGACGCTGTCGAAGAGCGGCTCCTTGTCTTCCTGGTTGTCCTTGTTGTAGGCGAGCGGCTGGCCCTTCATCAGCATGAAGAGGCCCATCAGGTGGCCGACGACGCGGCTCGCCTTGCCGCGCGCGAGCTCGGCGACGTCGGGGTTCTTCTTCTGCGGCATGATCGACGAGCCGGTCGTGAACCGATCGGCGAGCTCGACGAAGCCGAAGCTCTGGCTCATCCAGATCACGATCTCCTCGCTCAGGCGCGAGACGTGCAGCATCGCCAGGCCCGCCGCCGACATGAACTCGATCGCGAAGTCACGGTCGCTCACCGCGTCGATGCTGTTCTGGCACACGCCGTCCATGCGCAGCGCCTTGGCGACGGCCTCGCGGTCGAGCGGGAAGCTCGTTCCCGCCAGGGCCGCGGCGCCGAGCGGCAGCCGGTTCGTTCGCGCGCGCACCTCGACCATGCGCTCGGCGTCGCGCGCGAACATCTCGACGTAGGCCAGCAGGTGGTGCGCGAACGACACCGGCTGCGCCACCTGCAGGTGGGTGAAGCCCGGCATGACGGTCTCGACGTGCTGGCCGGCGAGCTCGACGAGCGCGCGCTGCAGCTGGGCGAGCAGGGCGCCGATGGTCTCGATCTCGTCGCGCAGCCACAGACGCACGTCGGTCGCGACCTGGTCGTTGCGCGAGCGGCCGGTGTGCAGGCGCTTGCCGGCGTCGCCGGCAAGCTCGATCAGGCGGGCCTCGATGTTGAGGTGGACGTCCTCGAGGTCGACGCTCCATTTGAAGTCGCCGCGCTCGATCTCTTCGCTGATCGTCGCCAGGCCGCGCTGGATCGCGGCGAGGTCGGCGGGCGTAATCACCTTCTTGTCGGCGAGCATCGCCGCGTGCGCGAGGCTGCCGGCGATGTCGGCGCGCCAGAGACGCTTGTCGAAGCTCACGCTCGCCGTGTAGCGCTTGACGAGCTCGCTCGTCGGCTCGGTGAACAGCGCCGACCAGGCCTCGGATTTTTTCTCGAACTGGTTCGCGGACATGTATCTCGAGGTTGCCGAGTCGCGCCAAGCGTGGTGATCCGCACGGATCGTCGTCGTCGCGAGCGCAACATGGGCCCCACGGCCGGGCGTCGGTTGGCGACAATCCTCAGCATGTGTCACGCCAGGATTCGCTCGATTCTATCGGCGGCGTCTCGTCGCCGATGAGCATGGCCTTGGTCACTCCCGGCCCCGGCCCCACCTCCGGCGAAGCGCCGTCGCGCTCGACCGGATTCGGCACGACCGTCTTCGACGTCATCGCGCCGGAAGCGGTCGCGCGCCGCCGCGGGCCCGAGTCGGCGTTCGACGTGTGCCATGTCGGCGTCGTGCTGCGGGCGCTGCTCTTCGTCCACGCGACGATGGCCATCGGCATGGTGTTCGGCGCGGCGACGTTCTCGACCTGGCTGTCGATGACCGCCGCGGGCGCGAGCGTGGCGCTGCCCGGCGTGCTGATCTGGCTGCTCGTCGTCTGCGCGCTCAAGGCGCAGCTCACGCGCGCCCCGCTCGCATTGCAGTGGATGGTCGTGATCGGTCTCGGCGCCGTCGCCGCGCTCGGTGCGTCGCAGCTCATCCTCGCCGTCGTTCCCGACGCGGCTGCCGCCGGCCTCGCGTCGCTGCTCGGCGCCGGACCGGCGCTCGCCGGCGCGGCGATGGCGGCGGCGATCTTCCAGTGGCTGCGCCTCCTCGCCCAGGCCACGCTGCCGGCCGAGACGACGGCGCGCCTCGCCGAGCTGCAGTCGCGGATCCGGCCGCACTTCCTCTTCAACACGCTCAACACCGCGCTCACGCTGGTCCGCCTCGATCCCGGCAAGGCCGAAGGGGTCCTGGAAGACCTCGCCGAGCTGTTTCGCGTCGCCATCAGCGAGAGCGCCGAGTCGGTCTCGCTCGGCGAGGAAGTCGATCTCGCCCAGCGCTACCTCGACATCGAGCAGATCCGCTTCGGCAGCCGCCTGCACGTCACGTGGGAGCTCGATGCGCAGGCCGCATCGGCGCGCGTGCCGCCGCTGCTGCTGCAGCCGCTGGTCGAGAACGCCGTGCGCCACGGCGTCGAGCCGTCGCCGGAGGGCGGCGTGATTCGCGTGCGAACCAAGGTCAAGCTCGGCCGCGCCGTGCTGTCCATCGCCAACAGCGTGCCCAAGGAGCCGTCGCGTCCGGGTCACGGCATGGCTTTGAAGAACGTCCGCGAACGCCTGCGCCTGATGCACGACGTCGCCGCGCAGTTCGAGATGCGCCAGGACGAGGATGTGTTTCGAGTCCAGATCGTGGTGCCGCTATGAGTGCAGACATGTCGCAAAGCCTCCCCGAGGCCAACTTACCGCTGCGCGTGCTCGTCGTCGACGACGAGGAGCTCGCCCGGCTGCGCCTGAAGAGCCTGGTCGCCGAATGCGACGAGCCGAGCGCGGTCGTCGTCGGCGAGGCCGCCAATGCGGCGCAGGCGCTCGTCTGGCTGGCGACGCGCAGCTGCGACCTGCTGCTGCTCGACGTGCAGATGCCCGGCCGCGACGGCACGCAGCTCGCCGCCGAGCTGCGCCTGCGCACGCCGGCGCCGGCGATCGTCTTCGTCACCGCCCATGCCGAGCACGCGCTCAAGGCTTTCGACCTCGAGGCCGTCGACTACCTCACCAAGCCGGTCAAGCGCGAGCGCCTGCAGGCGGCGCTGCGCCGAGTTGCCCAGCGCCTCGGCGCGCCGCCGACGGTCAGCACGGTCGCCAAGCCCGAGGAGGAGGGGCCGGTCATCGTCGTCAGCGACCGCGGCCGGATCATCCGCGTGCCGGTGGGCGACGTGCTCTACATGAAGGCCGAGCTGAAGTACGTGACCCTGCGCACCGCCGACCACACCCACGTGCTCGACGAGTCGCTCGCCGAGCTCGAGGGTCGGCTCGGCGATCGCTTCCTGCGCGTGCATCGCAATGCCCTGGTCGCGCGCCGTGCCGTGCGCGCGCTCGAGCGGCGCGCGATCGCCGGCGAGAACGCCGACGACGGCCTCGAGGGCTGGGGCGTCTGCATCGCACCGGTCAACGAGTGGCTCGCCGTTTCGCGGCGCCAGGTCGCGGCGGTGCGCGAGGCGCTGGTCGTCGCCGAGCGCTGAAGCGCTGAGCGCGGCGCGGCGTTCTGCGCAGGCACGGACGCGACGCGACGACGCGGCACTGGCGACAATCGCCGCATGGCCGGGCGACGTCTTTCGTCGAACGAGGTCAGCGTCGTGATCGCGCTGGCGATCGTCGTGCTCGTCCTGCTGCTCGTCTACGTCGCCGAACGGGGCGAGGGTCCGCGCGAACCTGTCGGCGCCGTCGAAGGCGGCGGCTCTCGCGCCGTCGGCCGCGATCCGGTCGACCGGCCGGCGGCGACAACGCCGGATGCCGACGCGCCCCACGCCGCCATGCCCGAAGGCTGCGGAATCGAATCTGCGCGTCCCGGCCAGTCGGAGGCCGAGGCACAGGCGGTCGTCGAGCGCCAGCGCGAGGAGGCGCTGCAAGCGATCCTGCCGGCGCTCGAGGCGCGTCCCGAGGCGCGAGCGCGCGCGGCCGGCCTGTACTTTCGCGCGGCGCGCGGCCTCATCGACCGCAGCACGGGCGATGCGTGCCAGGCGCAGCCGGACGCCTGCCCGACGCTCGAGCAGCGTCGGCTCGACGACAGCGACAGCGCCGAAGCGCTGGCGCGGCTCGCGGTGAATTCCAGCGACCCTCAGGTGTACGCCTGGGCCTACCGCTCGTGCGCTCGGGTGTCGCGCGAGGCGGCCGGCACGTGCCAGCTCGTCAACGCGCTGCAGTGGGCGCGGCTCGATCCGGCGAACGCCGCGCCGTGGTTCGCGGTGGCGCAGGAAGCGAAGAGCAGGAAGGACTCCGCCGGCGTCGACGACGCCATGTTCCATGTCGCCGCCGCGACGATTCACGATCCCGGGTGGGGTCGGGCCGCGGCCGAGATGATCGACGCGGCCCCGCCGGCGAACGAGCAGATCGTCGGCACGTGGCTCGCCGCGCTCGACGCGCTCGGCTACGAATCGCTCGATCTTCCGAGCTTGCAGGAATCGTCGACCTTCTGCCAGGCGCGCGCACTCGCCAATGCGAACCGGCGCGACCTCTGCGACCGGATCGCCGCCGTGCTCGTCGACCGTTCGACGACGCTGCTGGCCCGCAGCGTCGGCGTCGGCCTGGCGAAGCGGCTCGACTGGCCGGCGGAGAAGCTGGCCGCGACGGAGCTCGAGCGCGATGCAGCGAATGCGCTCGCAGGGCGCGAAGCCCCGCGGTCGAGCGATTCCGTCACGTGCGCCAACGTTCGCAGCGACCTCGCGCTCTTCGTCGACAACGCCCGGCTCGGCGAAGTGGAGGCCTTGCGGCAGCGCATCGCTGCCCTCGGCGAATCGGTCGACACGCTGGCTGCCGAGCATCGGCGAATCGCTGCAGCCGACCGCGAAGCCCACGCGGCCCGTGCGGCCGCCTCGGCCGCGTCGGGCGTGTCGGGCGGCTAGCCAGTGTTCCTCAGCCCAGCGGCGAGCCCGTTGATCGAGATGTGGATGCCGGTCTGCACGCGCCCGAGTTCCGAATCGTTCCTTCGGCTCGCCCGATAGCGCCGCATCAGCTCGACCTGGAGGTGGTTGAGCGGGTCCAGGTACGGGAACCGGTGCTCGATCGAGCGCGCGAGCGAAGGGTTGCCCGCCAGGCGATTGCGCTCGCCCGTGATCAGCGTCAGCGCGTTGCTGGTGCGCTCCCACTCGGCCTCGATGCGCGCGAAGATCCGCTGGCCCGCCTTCCTGTCCTCGGCGAGGCCCGCGTAGCGGGCGGCGATCGCCATGTCGCTCTTGGCGATCACCATGTCGAGGTTGGAGATGAGCGTGGCGAAGAACGGCCACTCGGTCGCCATCCGGCGCAGCAGCGCGAGGCGCGACGCGCGCTCCTGGCCCGCGCCGAGGAACGCCTCGATGCCGAGGCCGAAGCCGTACCACCCCGGCAGCGCGACGCGGCACTGGCCCCAGCTGAAGCTCCACGGGATCGCGCGCAGGTCCTCGATCGCGCGGCTCGCCTTGCGCGACGCCGGCCGCGAGCCGATGTTGAGCTCGGCGATCTCGCGGATCGGCGTCGCGCTGTAGAAGTAGTCGACGAAGCCCGGCGTCTCGTAGACGAGGGCCCGGTACGCCGCCATGCTCGCCTCGCTGATCTGCCGGGCGGCGTCGTGGAAGCTCATCGGCGCGCCGCGCGTCGGCTGCAGCAGCGTCGCCTCGAGCGTCGCCGCGACCAGCGTCTCGAGATTGCGCCGGCCGATCTCGGGCTGCGCGTACTTCGACGCGATCACCTCGCCCTGCTCGGTGAGGCGGATCTGGCCGTTCACCGTGCCCGGCGGCTGCGCCAGGATCGCCTGGTAGCTCGGCCCGCCGCCGCGCCCGACGGTGCCGCCGCGGCCGTGAAAGAGGCGCAGCGTGATGGCGTGCGATTCGCCCAGCTCGGCGAACAGCGCGACCAGCGCGATCTCCGCGCAGTAGAGCTCCCAGTTGCTCGTGAACGCGCCGCCGTCCTTGTTGCTGTCGCTGTAGCCGATCATCACGTCCTGCTCGGCGCCCGAGCGCTGCATCATCGCGGCGATGCCGGGCAGCGCGTAGTACTCGCGCATGATCGCCGCGGCGCTGCGCAGGTCGCCGATCGTCTCGAACAGCGGCGAAACGATCAGCGACGTGACGGCGCCGTCGTCGAGCGTTCCCTTCACGAGCCCCGCTTCCTTGAGCAGCACCAGCACCTCGAGCAGGTCGCTCACGCTCTCGGTGTGCGAGATGATGCAGTGGCGCAGCGCGTCGCGGCCGTAGCGGCGCAGCATCTCCGCCGCCGCCTCGAAGATCGCCAGCTCCTTGAGGCTGGCGTCGCTGTACGCCTCGGCGCGCGCGCTCTCGACGACGCGCAGCGGCCGCGCATCGGCGAGGACGCCGAGCAGGACGCGCCGGCGCGCGCCTTCGTCGAGCGCCGGGTAGTCGCGCTCGAGCCGCGCGACCGACAGCAGCTCGGCGACGACGGCTTCGTGCTTGTCGGAGCTCTGACGCAGGTCGACCGTCGCGAGGTGGAAGCCGAACACCTGCGCGGCGCGGATCA
Source organism: Caldimonas sp. (assembly GCA_035456045.1). GTDB lineage: Bacteria > Pseudomonadota > Gammaproteobacteria > Burkholderiales > Burkholderiaceae_C > Schlegelella_A. The sequence goes on along the minus strand of DATIDZ010000303.1, from coordinate 5,158 downwards.
GCGGCGCCAGGCGCGGGCCGATCAGCGCTTCGGCGTGGTGGGCCGCGAGCGAGGCCTCGATCGTGCGAAGGTCGGCGAGAAAGTCGCTCGCGGACGGGTAGGGGTCGCGCGGCGCGGCCGCATGGCGCAGCGCCTCGGTGCCCGTGAGGTCGTGCAGCGTCGCGGCAAGGCGCGCGTACACGCCGATCAGCGCGCGCCGGTAGGGCTCGTCCTGGCGATGCGCGCTCGTGTCGCCCGACGCGTCGGCGAGGCGCTGCATCGCCGTCGTCACCGGCGCCAGCGTCGCCGAGTTCGAGAGCTCGGCGCCGAGCTCGTGCACCTGCATCAGGTAGTGGCGCAGCGCCGTCTCGCTCTGCTTGGCGAAGGCCGCGCGCAGCGTGCCGGCGTCGACGAACGGATTGCCGTCGCGGTCGCCGCCGATCCAGTTGCCCATGCGGAAGAAGCTCGCGATCTCGTGGCCGGGGAGGGCCTCCTCGATCTCGCCGTAGAGGATCGGGATCTGCGCGAGGAACGTGATGCGGTAGTAGCTGAGCGCATTCTCGATCTCGTCGTCGACGCTGAGCTTGGCGGTGCGCAGCATCCGCGTCTGCCAGAGCTGGGTGACGCGAGCGCGCAGCAGCGCCTCGTTGCCGGCGAGCTCGCGGGCGGTCGCGCCCGGCGTGCGCGCGGCGAGCAGCTCGGCGATCGCGCGCTCGGCGTCGAGGATGCTCTTGCGCTGGACTTCGGTCGGATGCGCGGTCAGCACCGGCGAGATGTAGGCGCGGTTCAGCGTCTCGACGACCGACGCGGCGCCGATGCCGCGCCGAGCGAGCCGCTCGAACGCCAGCGCCAGCGAGCCCTCCTGGCGGTGGCCCTGCCGCTCGTGCACCGCGCGCCGGCGCAGGTGATGCCGGTCCTCGGCGATGTTGGCCAGGTGCGAGAAGTAGCTGAAGGCGCGGATGACGCTCACCGTGTGGTCGCCGCTCAGTCCCATGAGCAGCCGGTCGAGGGCCCGGCCGGCGCCCTTGTCGCGCTTGAGCCGGTAGGCGACGGCGAGCTGGCGGATGCGCTCGACGCGCTCGAACGCCGGCTTGCCCTCCTGCTCGCGGATGACGTCGCCGAGGATGCGGCCGAGCAGCCGGATGTCGTCGACCAGCGGCTGGTTCTTCTCGGCGGCGCTGCGGGCGTCCGGCTGTCGTTTCGTCGTCACGGCAGCGATGATGCAGGAGACGTGCCTGCTAGCATGACCCGCATGCCCCAGCCCATCGTCATCGCCACGCGCGAGAGCCGTCTTGCGATGTGGCAGGCCGAGCACGTGCGTGCGCTGCTCATGCGCGGCGGCGTCGACGTCACGCTGTTGCCGATGACGACGCGCGGCGACCAGATCCTCGATCGCTCGCTCTCCAAGGTCGGCGGCAAGGGCCTGTTCGTGAAGGAGCTCGAGACCGCGCTTGCCGACCGCCGCGCCGACCTCGCCGTCCATTCGCTCAAGGACGTGCCGATGGACCTGCCCGCGGGGTTCGCGCTCGCGGCGGTGCTCGAGCGCGAGGACGCGCGCGACGCCTGGGTGTCGAACCGCTACGCGACGCTCGCCGACCTGCCGCAGGGCGCAGTGGTCGGCACGTCGAGCCTGCGCCGCGTCGTCCAGCTCGCCGCGCTTCGCCCCGACCTTCGCCTCGAGCCGCTCCGCGGCAATCTCGACACGCGCCTGCGCAAGCTCGACGCCGGCGGCTACGACGCCATCGTCCTCGCCGCGGCCGGACTGGTGCGGCTCGGCCTTGCCGATCGCATCCGCGCCCGCTTCGCCGCGACCGAGATGCTGCCGTGCGCCGGCCAGGGCGCGCTCGCGATCGAGACCCGCGCCGACGACGCCGCCTTGATCGCGCGCCTGCAGGCGCTGACCGATCGTCCCACGCGCCTCGCCGTCGCTGCCGAGCGCGCGGTGTCGCGCGCCCTCGGCGGCAGCTGCAGCATGCCGCTCGCCGCGCATGCCGAGTGGCGCGGCGACGTGCTCGAGCTCCACGCGGCCGTCGGCGACCCCGAGCAGCGGACGGCGCCGCTCCTGCGAGCGCGCGATGCCGGTGCGGTCGCCGACGAGCCTTCCGCCGAGGCGCTCGGTCGTCGTGCGGCGGAGGCGCTGCTCGCGGCCGGCGCGGCGCCTTACCTCGCCGCCGCCGAGCGGCTCGGCGCGAAGGCCGACCCGCCGTGACGACCGCGCGGCCCGTGCGCGTCATCGTCACGCGCCCGGCCGAGCAAGCCGGGCCCTGGGTCGAGCGGTTTCGGGAGCGCGGCATGGCAGCCGAGGCGCTGCCGCTGATCGAGATCGCGCCCGCCGCCGATATCGAGGCGCTGCGCGCGGGATGGCTGGCGCTGGCGAGCTATCGGCTCGTCGTCTTCGTGAGCGCCAACGCGGTGCTGCACTTCTTCGCGGCGCGACCTGCCGGGATCGCCTGGCCCGACGGCGTCGATGCGGCCGTGCCCGGCGGCGGCACCGCAGACGCGCTGCGGACAGCGGGCGTGCCCCTCCGTGCCATCGTGACGCCGGCCGACGACGCGGCCCAGTTCGACTCCGAATCGCTCTGGGCGCGATTGCAGACTCGCGACTGGCGCGGTGCGCGCGTCCTCGTCGTTCGCGGCGACGGCGGCCGCGACTGGCTCGCCGAGCGGCTCGTCGCCGCGGGCGCGCACGTCGAGACGCTGAGCGCGTATCGGCGCCTCGCGCCGGCCTTCGAGGGCGCGGCGCGCGCTCGACTCGATGCCGCCATCGCCGACGGCGATGCGGTCTGGCTGTTCAGCAGCTCGGAGGCCATCGCCAATCTGGAGCAGGCAGCGGGCGCGGGCCGCTTTCACGCCGCACGCGCGGTGGCCACCCATCCACGCATCGCGGCGCGGGCGCGCGGCCTGGGCTTCGGCGCGGTCGTCGAGGCGCCTCCCGGCCTCGATGCGGTGATCGCCTGCCTACAATCGATGCAACCGTGAACGACGATCCTTCGCCTGCCCCCGCGCCTCGCGATCTCGCCTTCTCGCCAGCCTCTTCGGCGCCTTCGGCGCGTGCATCGATCGACGGCGCCGACGCCAGCCGTTCGCGCCCACCGCGCGGCCTGTCGCTCGCGGTCCTGCTGCTGGCCTTGCTCGCCGTCGTCGCCCTGGTATTCGCCTGGCGCGCCGACCAGCGCGTGCGCAGCAGCGAGCGCGAGCTCGTCCAGCGCCAGCAGGACACCGCCCGCGAGGTCACCGAAGAGGCGTTGCTCGCCCGCCAGGCGCAGGAGGGTGCGCGCGATGCCGCCGCCAAGGTCGCGCTTCTCGAGGCGCGCCTCAACGAAGTCGCCGTGCAGCGCGGCCAGCTCGAGGCGCTGGTCCAGTCGGTGGCGCGTTCGCGCGACGAGAACCTCGTCGCCGACAGCGAGGCGACCCTGCGCGCCGGCCTGCAGCAAAGCGCGCTCACCGCGAGCGCGGAGCCGGTGGTGGCCGCGCTCAAGCAGATCGACGAGCGATTCGCGCGCGCCAACCAGCCGCGCCTAGAGCCGGTGCGCCGCGCCGTCGCGCGCGACCTCGATCGCGTCAAGGCGGCCAGCGTCGTCGACGTCGCGACGCTCTCGATCCGGCTCGACGAGGCCGTTCGCCTGGTCGACGAGTTGCCGCTGCTGTCGGCCGCCGAACCGCGCCGCGACATCGGCCGCGGCGCTGCCGCGGCGGCGCCGCCCGCGTCGTCGGCGTCGGCGTCAGCGAGCGACGTCGGCAGCTGGCTGTCGCGCGAGTTCGGCCAGGCCGGGCGCGCGATCGTCGAAGGCACCTGGGCCGAGATCCGCTCGCTCGTTCGCGTCACCCGCATCGATCAACCCGAGGCGATGCTGGTCGCGCCCGAGCAGGCGTTCTTCCTCAAGGAGAACCTCAAGCTGCGCCTGCTCAACGCACGGCTCTCTCTGCTGGCGCGCCAGTTCGACGCCGCACGCGGCGACCTTCGCTGGTGCAAGGGCGCGATCGAGCGCTACTTCGATCGCTCGTCGCGGCGCACCCAGATCGCGCTCGATCTGCTGACGCAGGTGGAGCAGCAGTCGCGCCAGTCGGCGCCGGTGCGGCCCGACGACACCTTCGCCGCTCTCGCCGCGGTCACTCGATGACGCGCTCGCGGTCGCTTCGCTCGCGGGCCGCGGCGGCGGCGCGACCAGGCTCGAGGCGGCTCGACACCCGGCCGAGCTGATCAGCGTGCGCCTCGCGATCTGGTTCGTCCTTCTGTTCGCGGTCGCGGTGGTCGCGGCCGCGACTTTCGGCACCAACGACGGCCTGGCGAGCTTCTACTGGGGCTCCTGGCGGCTCGACCTGTCGCTCAACCTGTTCGTGCTGCTGCTCCTCGGCACCTGCTTCCTGCTCGTCGCCGTCATCCAGGCGATCAACTCGCTCGTCGGCCTGCCGCGGCGGGCGCGCGAGTGGCGAACGGCGCGGCGCGATCGCACCGGCCAGGCCGCGTTGCGCGATGCCCTCGCGCAGTACTTCGGCGGCCGCTACACGCGGGCGCAGAAGTCGGCGCAGCGCGCCCTCGCGATCCAGGCCGAGACGCCCGAGCTCGCGCAGGACAACGAGTTCACGGTCCTCGGCCATCTTCTCGCCGCGGGCAGCGCGCACCGCGTCCAGAACCGCCCAGTGCGCGACGAGGAGCTGCGCCGCGCCCTCGATCTCGCCCATCGCAGCCCGGCGGCGCGCTCGGCCGAGGAGGGCGCCCGCCTGCTCGCGGCCGAGTGGGCGCTCGACGACCGCGACGCGCCGCGCGCGATCGAGCTGCTCAACGCGCTGCCGCTCGGCGTCGCCCGGCGCACGCACGCGCTGCGCCTGAAGCTGCAGGCGGCACGGCTCGGCCGGCTGCCGCAGGAGGCGCTGAAGACGGCGAGGCTCCTGATCAAGCACCAGGGCCTTTCGACGGTCGCTGCGGCCGGCCTGGTGCGCTCGCTCGCCTTCGAATCGCTCGACACCGTCCACGATGTCGACCAGTTGCGCCGGCTCTGGCTGTCGTTCGACCCTGCCGATCGGCGCGATCCCTTCATCGCGGCACGCACGGCCGTGCAGGCGAGCGCGCTCGGCGCCCACGACGATGCACGGGCCTGGCTGCGGCCGCATTGGGACGACATCGCCGACCTCGGCGTCGAGGAGCGCGCCGCCGTCGCAGAGGCGCTCGCCAACGCGG
>DATIDZ010000302.1:0-6959 GCA_035456045.1 Caldimonas sp. | reverse complement strand
CGCTTTTGGCGCCGTCCGCTCGGCCCTCAGGGGCCTACGCTTAACCTGCCAAGTGCGGGCAGGTTAGCCGGCGCCGCAATTGGCTTGCTCTTCCGCGCCCGGCGCTACATCAGCCAATTGTCAGGCGTGCGACTTAAACCGCTCATCCACCTCTCCGGCGAGGCGATCTTAGCCGAGCGCTCTCGCCCTCGGCGCAGCTCAGCCTCAGCCCGGCCGCACCGCGGTGCTGCGGCTCAGCGCCATCGCGCTGGCGATCAGGCCCGAGACCTCGCCGAGGCTGCTCGGCACGATCATCGTGTTGTTCTTCTGCGCGAGCTGCGCGAACGCGTCGACCGCCTGCTGCGCGACCTTGAGCTGGACCGCCTGCTCGCCGCCCGGCTGGCGGATCGCATCGGCCACCTTGCGAATGCCTTCGGCCGTCGCTTCGGCCACGGCGACGATCGCCGCCGCCTCGCCCTGCGCCTGGTTGATCTCGGCCTGGCGCTGTCCCTCCGAGCGGGCGATGAAGGCCTCGCGCTCGCCGGTGGCGATGTTGATCTGCTCCTGCTTGCGCCCCTCCGACGCCGCGATCAGGGCGCGCTTCTCGCGCTCGGCCGTGATCTGCGCCTGCATCGCATGAAGGATCGCCGCCGGCGGCGTCAGGTCCTTGATCTCGTAGCGCAGCACCTTCACGCCCCAGTTGCGCGCCGCCTCGTCGAGCGCGCTGACGACATGGGCATTGATCGTATCGCGCTCCTCGAACGTCCGGTCGAGCTCCATCTTGCCGATCACCGAGCGCAGCAGCGTCTGCGCCAGCTGGGTGATCGCCAGGACGTAGTTCGACGAGCCGTAGCTCGCCCGCATCGGGTCGGTGACCTGGAAGTAGATGATGCCGTCGACCTGCAGCTGCGTGTTGTCGCGCGTGATGCACACCTGGCTCGGCACGTCGAGCGGCACCTCCTTCAACGAGTGCTTGTAGGCGACGCGCTCGATGAAGGGAATGACGAACTCGAGGCCGGGCGCGAGCGTGCGGTCGTACTTGCCGAGCCGCTCGACGACCCAGGCGTTCTGCTGCGGCACGATCTTGAAGGTCTGGATGACGAAGATGGCGGCGACGACAGCGAGAACCAGCGCCACGGTGGTCGAGAAGGAAGGATCCATGCGGGTCTCCGGGTCAGTGTGAGGCGAGTCGAGGGGCGAGCACGAGCCAGTTGCCTTCGACCGCGGCGACGACGTACTCGCCGGGCACCGCCGGCGCACCGGGCTGCAGTCGGGCCGCCCAGGTCGAGCCGCGATAGCTGACCTGCGCCGTGTCGTCCTTGCGCCAGGCGGCGACGTGAACCCGCTCGCCGATGTCGAGGTTGACGTCGCGGTCCTGCGCCGTCGGCAGCGACGGACCCGCGCGCGAGCTGCGGCGCCAGTGCCAGAGCACCGTCGCGCCGCCGCCGACGACGGCGGCGACGAGCAGCTGGACCGGCTGCGCAGCGCCGAGTTGCGAGGCGAGGGCGCCGGCCGCGAGGCCGAGCGCGATCATCAGCAGGTAGAAGGTCCCGGTCGCGAGCTCCGCCGCAACGGCGACGCCGGCGGCGATCCACCACACGCTCGCATTGGAGAGATCCATGCCTGCCTCCTCGGATGACGCAGGGCGAGTGTAGGGGGCGGCGCCTTGCAGTCTCCTCGTTGCCACGACCGCCGCCGCCGCGCCCGACGGCCCTACACTGCGCGCTTTCCGAATCGCCTGCCAGGGCTCGCCGATGCTGAAATTCCAGTTCCCGATCGTCATCATCGACGAGGACTACCGCTCCGAGAACGCCTCGGGCCTGGGCATCCGTGCGCTCGCCGCGGCGATCGAGAAGGAAGGCTTCGAGGTGCTGGGGACGACCAGCTACGGTGACCTCTCGCAGTTCGCGCAGCAGCAGAGTCGCGCCAGCGCCTTCATCCTGTCGATCGACGACGAGGAGTTCACCGAAGGGCCCGACCTCGACCCGGCGGTGCTCAACCTGCGCAAGTTCATCAGCGAGGTTCGCTTCAAGAACTCCGAGGTGCCGATCTACCTGTACGGCGAGACGCGCACGTCGCAGCACCTGCCCAACGACATCCTGCGCGAGCTGCACGGCTTCATCCACATGTTCGAGGACACGCCGGAGTTCGTCGCCCGGCACATCATCCGCGAGGCGCGCAGCTACCTCGACGGCGTCGCGCCGCCGTTCTTCAAGGCGCTGATCAACTACGCCCAGGACGGCTCGTACTCCTGGCACTGCCCGGGCCATTCCGGCGGCGTCGCCTTCCTGAAGAGCCCGGTCGGCCGCATGTTCCACCAGTTCTTCGGCGAGAACATGCTGCGCGCCGACGTCTGCAACTCGGTCGACGAGCTCGGCCAGCTGCTCGACCACACCGGGCCGGTGGCGGCGAGCGAGCGCAATGCGGCGCGCATCTTCAACGCCGACCACTGCTTCTTCGTCACCAACGGCACGAGCACGAGCAACAAGATGGTGTGGCACCACACCGTCGCGCCCGGCGACGTGGTCGTGGTCGACCGCAACTGCCACAAGTCGATCCTGCACGCGATCATCATGACCGGATCGATCCCGGTCTTCCTGCCGCCGACGCGCAACCACTACGGGATCATCGGCCCGATCGGGCAGAGCGACTTCACCAAGGAAGCGATCCAGGCCCGGATCGCCGCGCACCCGCTGCTGCAGGGCATCGAGACCGCCAAGATCAGGCCGCGCATCCTGACGCTCACCCAGAGCACGTACGACGGCGTTCTCTACAACACCGAGACGATCAAGCACGCCCTCGACGGCTACATCGACACGATGCACTTCGACGAGGCGTGGCTGCCGCACGCGGCGTTCCACGACTTCTACGGCCAGTTCCACGCCATGGGCAGGAAGCGGGCGCGGCCGAAGCACCAGATCGTCTTCGCGACGCAGTCGACGCACAAGCTGCTCGCCGGCATCAGCCAGGCGTCGCAGGTGCTGGTGCAGGACGCGAAGACCAGGAAGCTCGATCCGCACCTCTTCAACGAGGCCTACCTGATGCACAGCTCGACGAGCCCGCAGTACGCGATCATCGCGTCGTGCGACGTGTCGGCGGCGATGATGGAAGCGCCCGGCGGCAAGGCGCTGGTCGAGGAGAGCATCTCCGAGTCGCTCGACTTCCGCCGGGCGATGCGCAAGGTCGACGGCGAGTACGGCAAGGACTGGTGGTTCAAGGTCTGGGGGCCGGAAAGGCTCGCTCCCGACGGCATCGGCAGCAGCGCGGACTGGACGCTCAAGGCGAACGCGAAGTGGCACGGCTTCGGCGACCTCGCCGACGGCTTCAATCTGCTCGACCCGATCAAGTGCACCCTGATCACCCCAGGCCTGGACATGTCGGGCAAGTTCGCCAAGACCGGGATCCCGGCGGCGATCGTCACCAAGTACCTGGTCGATCACGGCGTCGTCGTCGAGAAGACCGGCTTGTACTCGTTCTTCATCATGTTCACGATCGGCATCACCAAGGGCCGATGGAACACGCTGCTGACCGCGCTGCAGCAGTTCAAGGACGACTTCGACCGCAACCAGCCGTGCTGGAAGGTGATGCCCGAGTTCACCGCCGAGCACCCCAAGTACGAGCGCATGGGCCTGCGCGACCTGTCGCAGAGCATCCACGAGTTCTACGCGCGCGACGACATCGCGCGCCTCGTCACCGACATGTACACGTCCGAGATCGAGCCGGCCATGAAGCCGAGCGACGCGTTCGCCTGCATCGCGCACGGCAAGACCGAGCGGGTCGAGATCGATCGCCTGGAGGGCCGCGTCTCGACGACGCTGCTGACGCCGTATCCGCCGGGGATCCCGCTGCTGATCCCGGGCGAGAAGTTCAACCGCAAGATCGTCGACTACCTGCGCTTCACGCGCGCCTTCAACAAGGCGTTCCCCGGCTTCGACACCGACGTCCACGGCCTCATGTCGATCGTCGAGCTCGAAGGCGTCGGCGTCGAGAACGGCAAGTACTTCGTCGACTGTGTCCGCGAGGACGCGGCGCCTCAGGCGGCGCGAGGCGGGATCACGCCGCTCCCGGCATCGCGTGGCTGAAGCCGCCGTCGACGTACACGATCTCCGAGGTCACGCCTGAGGCGAGGTCGGAGAGCAGGAAGGCGGCGACGTTGCCGACGTCGTCGATCGTGACGTTGCGGCGCAGCGGCGCGTTCTCGGCGACGACGTCGAGGATCTTGCCGAAGCCCTTGATCCCGGACGCGGCGAGCGTCTTGATGGGCCCGGCCGAGATGCCGTTGACGCGCACGCCCTTCGGGCCGAGGCTGGCGGCGAGGTAACGCACGCTCGCCTCGAGGGAGGCCTTGGCGAGCCCCATCGTGTTGTAGTTGGGAACGCTGCGCAGCGCCCCAAGATAAGTCAGGGTGAGGAGCGCCGAGCCGGGCTCGAGCCGGCCGGCCGCCGCCTTGGCCATCGCCGGGAAGCTGTAGCTCGAGATGTCATGGGCAATTCGGAACGACTCTCGCGACAGCCCCTCAAGGAAGTCGCCGGCGATCGCCTCCTTGGGCGCGAATCCGATCGAGTGGACGAAGCCGTGGAATGTCGGCCAGGCCGCGGCCAGGGCGGTGAACATCGCCTCGATCTGGGCATCGTCGGCGACGTCGCAGTCGAAGACCAGCGTGGATCCGAACTCCGCGGCGAATTCGGAGACACGCTCCTTGAAGCGCTCGCCCTGATAACTGAAGGCGAGTTCGGCGCCTTCTCGTCTCAGGGCCCGGGCGATGCCGTAGGCGATGGACCGGTTCGAGAGAACGCCGGTCACGAGGAGGCGCTTGCCGGCGAGAAAGCCCATGGGGACGACGCTTTCGGGAAAGGGAAGTGCGAACGATTCTGGCATGCAGAACGACGCGCCCTGGAGGCCTTGACAGTCGGGTGACTTGTCGCTATTTGAGGGAGCGGATACAATTCCGCTCTTACCTAGAAAGCGTCAAGTGGGCGGTTCTTCCGGCCCATTTTTTTTGGCCGATCCACTTTGCCGCCCGATTCGTCGACCGCCACTGCCCCTGCCCGCATGAGCCAGCATACCGTCATCGATGCGACCGTCGCCGCGCTCGGCTACGAGCTCGTCGAGGTCGAGCGCGCGCCGGGCGGCCTGCTGCGCGTGACGATCGACCATCCGGCGACCGAAGGGGAGGCGGAGCGCTTCATCACCGTGGACGACTGCGAGCGCGTCACGCGCCAGCTCCAGCACGTCCTCGAGGTCGAGGGGCTGCCGTACGAGCGCCTCGAGGTCTCGTCGCCCGGGCTCGACCGGCCGCTCAAGAGCGCCGCGGATTTCCGGCGTTTTCGAGGCGAGCAGGTCGAGGTGACGCTGAAGGAGCCGTTCAAGGGCAGGAAGCGCTTCCGGGGAGAGCTGATGGCGGCCGAGACCGGCTGGCGCCTCGTCCTGGCGCCGACCGCCGCCGCGGCGGCGGCCAAGAAGCACGCCGCGAGCCGGTCGGCGCAGGCGCGCGCGGCCGCGGCCGGCAAGCCGGCAGCGCTCGCAGAGGCGCCCACTGAAGAGAAGGCGCTGAGCTTCACCCTCGACGAGGTGAAGGACGCCCGCCTCGTGCCGGTGATCGATTTCAAGGGGCGCCGTTTCGCCCCCTCGGCCACGCCCCTGCACGGCGCCGGCGCGAGCGAAGAGGCTGACGGAGGTCGAACCCAATGAACCGTGAACTGTTGATGCTGGTGGACGCGATCTCGCGCGAGAAAAGCGTCGACCTCGAGATCGTTTTCCAGGCGGTCGAGGCGGCGCTCGCGTCGGCCTCGAAGAAGCTGCAGGGCGGCGAAGTCGACATCCGCGTGGCGGTCGACCGCGAAACCGGCCAGTACGAGACCTTCCGCCGCTGGCACGTCGTCCCGGACGACGCCGGCCTGCAGCTGCCCGACTCCGAGATCCTCCACTTCGAGGCGCTCGAGCAGATCCCCGACATCGAGGTCGACGACTACATCGAGCAGCAGATCGAGTCCGTCTCGATCGGCCGGATCGGTGCGCAGGCGGCCAAGCAGGTCATCCTGCAGAAGATCCGCGACGCCGAGCGCGAGCAGCTCCTCAACGACTTCCTCTCGCGCGGCGAGAAGATCTTTGTCGGCACGGTCAAGCGCCTCGACAAGGGCGACATCATCGTCGAGTCGGGCCGGATCGAGGGGCGGCTGCGCCGCTCGGAGATGATCCCGAAGGAGAACCTGCGCACCGGCGACCGCGTCCGCGCCTACATCGCCGAGGTCGACCCGACCCTGCGCGGGCCGCAGATCCTGCTCTCGCGCTCGTCGCCCGGCTTCATGATGGAGCTGTTCAAGCAGGAAGTGCCCGAGATGGACCAGGGCCTGCTCGAGATCAAGTCGTGCGCCCGCGACCCGGGCTCGCGCGCCAAGATCGCGGTCGTCTCGCACGACCGCCGGGTCGACCCGATCGGCACCTGCGTCGGCGTGCGCGGCTCGCGCGTCAACGCCGTCACCAACGAGCTCGCCGGCGAGCGCGTCGACATCGTGCTGTGGTCGGAGGACCCTGCGCAGTTCGTCATCGGCGCGCTGGCGCCGGCGAACGTCCAGTCGATCGTCGTCGACGAGGAGCGGCACGCGATGGACGTCGTCGTCGACGAGGAAAACCTCGCGATCGCGATCGGCCGCGGCGGCCAGAACGTCCGCCTGGCGTCCGAAATGACCGGATGGCGGATCAACATCATGTCGGCCGAGGAGTCGGCGTCGAAGCAGGCCGAGGAATCCGATTCGGTGAGGAAGCTCTTCGTCGAGAAGCTCGACGTCGACGTCGAGGTCGCCGACATCCTGATCGCCGAGGGGTTCAGCAGCCTCGAGGAAGTCGCCTACGTGCCGATGCAGGAGATGCTCGAGATCGCGAGCTTCGACGAGGACACCGTCAACGAGCTGCGCACCCGCGCCAAGGACGCCCTCCTGACCATGGACATCGCCCGCGAGAACAGCGCCGGCGAGGTCTCG